>JBKPMI010000019.1:0-10676 GCA_046732075.1 Acidobacteriota bacterium
TGGCGGCGCCGCTTCGGCGCAACCGCGTTGAACCGCGCGGGGCGGCGGGGTCTGCAGAGGAACGCGGCGGCCTCGGCGGGAGCGACAGGCGACGCCGCGGTCCGGCCGGCGCTCGCGGCCGCCGCCGGCAATCCGGACCGCGGGCTGGCGGATGCTGCGCTGTGGGCGGCAAGGCGTCTCGCCCCCGCACCGCCGGCGTGACGGAGAGGAAACCATGACGGTGAAGACCCTGGTGTACGGAGTGCTGCTGGTTCTCTCGCTCTTCCTCTGCGCGTTCTTCGCGGGCTCCGAAACCGCGCTAGTCTCGCTGTCGCGGATCGACCTGCAGGGGATGCGCGAGAAGGGGGACCGAAAGGGCGCGATCATCCGCAACCTGAAGGCCCACACGTCCCGGCTCCTCGCCACGATCCTGATCGGCCAGAACCTCTTCGTCTCCGCGGCGTCCGCGCTGGCGACGGCGCTCGCGACCGCGTGGGTCGGCGAAAGTTACGGCGTCCCGGCGGCGATTCTCTTCTCGACCGTCGTTCTCTTCATCTTCGCCGAGATGATCCCGAAGGCCGTGGGCGCCGCATCCCCCGTGCCCATCTCGCGCGCCGTCGCCCTGCCGATGGCGTGGATCACGAAGGTGCTCTCCCCTCTCGTCGAAATCTGCGTGAAGCTCTCGACCGGGATGCTTCGCCTCTTCGGCATCCCCGAGAAAAGGCCGACCCTGACCGAGGAGGAGATGAAGAGCGTCATCAACCTCGGCGCGGACGAGGGCGTCATCCACGGCGAGGAACGGAAGCTCCTGCACAAGGTCCTGGAGTTCGGCGACAGGACGGTCCGGGACATCATGCTCCCCCGCACGAAGGTGATTGCCCTGCCCGAGACCGCGAAGTTCGACGACGTGCGGCTCGTGCTGCACGAGCACAAGCTGTCGCGCCTTCCGGTCTACCGCGGCTCACTCGACAACGTGGTGGGCATCCTCCACGCCAAGGACCTCTTCGACCTCTCGGACGAGGCCGAAAAGAGCTTCTCGCTCGACCGCTACCTCGACCCGCCCTTCCTGGTCCCGGAGTTCAAACACGCGGAGGACCTCTTCCGCGAGATGCGCCGCCGCCGCACGCACATGGCGATCGTCGTGGACGAGCACGGCGGCACCGCCGGAATCGCGACGATCGAGGATGCAATCGAGGAACTCCTGGGTCCGATCCAGGACGAGTACGACGAGGAGGAGACGTCCGGCTTCGTCGCCGCCGGCGACCGCACCTACGTCCTCGACGGGAGCTTCCGCCTCGACGACATCGAGGAGCAGTTCGGGTTGTCGCTGCCGCGTGATGAAGCCGAAACGATCGCGGGGCATCTCATGCTGCGCTTCGGCCGGATTCCGAGGCGCGGCGAGCGCTGGAGGGGACGGCGCGCGGAGTTCGTGGTCGAGGACGCGACCCCCACCACGATCAAGAGCGTTCGGATGATCCTGCCCCGGGAGACTCCCCCGGCCGCGCCGCCCGCCGGATGACGGCGAGCAGAAAGACCCGCGTCACCCTCATCCGGGGGGACGGCATCGGCCCGGAGGTCGCGGACGCGGTCGTGTCGGTCCTCGAGGCCGCCGGCGCGCCGCTCGAGTTCGAGGAGGCTGTCGTCGGCCGCCGCGCCGAAGAGACCGAAGGCGACCCGCTGCCGGAGGGGGTTCTCGACACGATCCGGAAGAACGGTCTCGCGCTGAAGGGCCCGGTCGCAACTCCGATCGGAAAGGGCTTTTCGTCGGTCAACGTGCGCCTGAGAAAGTCCCTGGACCTCTACGCGAACCTGCGTCCGGTCCACACGGTCCCTGGGGTACGGACCCGATTCGAAAACGTGGACCTGGTCATCATCCGGGAGAACACCGAAGACCTCTACAGCGGGTTGGAGCACATCGTCGTACCCGGCGTCGTCGAGTCGCTGAAGATCATCACGGAGGTCGCGTCCACGCGCATCGCGAGGTTCGCCTTCGAGTACGCCCGGCGCGAAGAGCGCCGCCGGGTCACCGCCATCCACAAGGCGAACATCATGAAGTTGTCGGATGGTCTCTTCCTCGACTGCTTCCGCAAAGTCGCGGCCGAATATCCCGACATCGTCGCGGACGATCGGATCGTGGACGCGGCCTGCATGCGGCTCGTCATGAACCCGGAGAGCTTCGACGTTCTGCTGCTCGAGAACCTGTACGGCGACATCGTGTCGGATCTCGCGGCGGGACTGGTGGGAGGGCTCGGGCTCGTTCCGGGCGCGAACCTGGGGAAGGACGTCGCGATCTTCGAGGCGGTGCACGGAACCGCGCCCGACATCGCCGGAACCGGCAGGGCGAACCCGACGGCGCTCCTCATGAGCGCGGTCCTCATGCTTCGTCACCTGAGCCGAAGCGACCTCGCTGCCGGAATCGAGAAGGCCCTCTTCGCGACCTTCGCCGCCGGGATCCGCACGGCGGACCTCGGCGGATCGGCGACGACGAGCGAGTTCGCGAAGGCGGTCTCCCAGCGTCTGTGAGGGAGAGGCGGGTCGTTTCCTGACCGATCCGGCTCGCACCGCCCCGCGACCGCGCCTCCGTTTTCCGATCTCGGACGACGAGCAGCCGTGGGTCGGCCGACCCTTCACCGCCCGCGAAGTCTTCGGCCGCGCCGCGCCGCTCGAGATCGAGCTTGGAACCGGGAAGGCGCGTTTCCTGATCGAGGCCGCCCGCGCCCACCCGGCGCGGGACTTCCTGGGGATCGAACGCTCCCTGTCCTACTACCGGGTCTGCCGGGACCGCGTCGTCCGATCCGGTCTCGCGAACGCCCGGGTGTTCCGCGCGGACGCGCGGCCGTTCGTTGACGCCTGCGTGCCCGCGAACTCGGTCGCCGCGTTCCACATCTACTTTCCGGACCCGTGGCCCAAGAAGAGACAACGCAAGCGCCGGCTCTTAGACGGCGTCTTCCTGGAGGTCCTCGCCGCGAAGCTCGAGGCGGGCGGGCTCGTTCGAATCGCGACCGATCATCCCGGCTATGCGGAGGAGCTCGGCCCGCTCGTCAAGACCGTCCCCGCGCTGGAGGAGCTCCCGTGGGACGCGTACCCCGTCCCGCCGCCGACTCACTACGAGCTCAAGTACCGTGAGGAGGGCCGTGCGATCCGGCGTTTCCTGTTACGACGCGTGCGGCGCTAGTCCGACTCGGCTACCGGCTACCCGCTCCCGGCTACCGGCTACCCGCTCCCGGCTACCGGCTCCCGACTCACGCCTGCGGCGGGACGAGCGGACCCGAGATCGACACGATCCGGCGGAGGAACATCGCGAAGTAGTACAGGCCCGAGACGATGGCCATCGTGACCGCCAGCCACAGTGCGGCCTTGCCCGGCAGCAGAAAGACCTCGTGGCGGATGGCGAGGATGAGCAGGGACGCCGCCACGATTTCCGTGAACATCTTCGCCTTGCCCCATCCGGACGCCGCGATCACGAGCCCCTGCGCCGACGCGATCGAGCGCAGCCCGGAGACCGCGAACTCCCGGCCGAGAATGACGACCACCATCCACGCCGGCGCGAGCTGCAGCTCGACGAGCGACACGAACGCCGCCGAGATCAGGAGCTTGTCGGCGATCGGGTCGAGCAGCGTCCCGAGAGTCGTGATCTCGCCCCGCCGCCGCGCGAGCCAGCCGTCGAAGAAGTCCGTCGCGGTCGCGAAGAGAAAGATGAGCAGGCCGACGGTCTCGCGACCTTCGAACTTCGTCAGCAGGACGACGAGCAGGAAAGGGACGAGGAAGATCCGGAGCAGGGTCAGGCCGTTTGGCAGATTGATGTGCAACGGCTCTTCCCGGCGATCCGATTTCGCTGCGGTATCTTCGGCGAGAGGCACAGCCACCGTGATTAAGGTAACACCGCCCGGCCGGCCCGCGCCCCCGGGCGCGCCCCGCGCGATTCCATGAGCATTCCGTTCGGAACCGACGGCTGGCGGGGCGTCATCGCCGAGGACTGCACGTTCGACGCCCTCCGCCGGGTGGCCGTCGCCGCCAGCCGCGTGTACGCCACCGGGGATGGCCCCGGCGACCACAGCCGCATCGTGGTGGGATACGACACCCGTTTCCTTTCGCCCGAGTTCGCAAGCGCCGTGGCCGAGGTTTTCGCGGGCGCCGGGATCGACGTGCTCCTCGCGGACCGCGCCGTGCCGACACCGGTCGTGTCGTTCCACGTCCGCCGCCTGGGGCTCGCCGGAGGGGTGGCGATCACGGCAAGCCACAATCCCGCGCCTTACAACGGTTTCAAGATGAAGGCGCACTTCGGCGGCAGCGCCCCGCCCGAAGCCTACGACGCGATCTCCCGGGAAGCCGACCGACCTGCGGTTTCCGCGCCGCGGCACGGACGGATCGAAGTGACCGACCTGCTCGCTCCCTATCGCGAGCGGCTGGCCTCGCTCCTCGACCTCTCCGCGATCCGCGACGCCGGTCTCTCGGTTCTCGCCGACTCGATGCACGGCGCGGCGGGGACGCTCGCCGCGGACGTCGTCGGCGCCGGCGCCACGCGCGTGGTCGCGTTCCGCTCGGAGCGCGACGCCCTCTTCGGCGGCGTCCACCCCGAGCCGATTGCCGCCAACCTCGAAGCCGCGCGGGACGCCGTCGTCTCCGGAGGGCTCGACCTCGCAATCGCCCAGGACGGCGACGCGGACCGGCTGGGCGTTCTCGACTGCCGGGGCAATTTCGTCTCGCCCCACCGGGTCCTCGCTCTCCTGCTCCTGCACGCGTTCCGCCGGCGGAAGCTCTCCGGCGGAATCGCCAAGACTTTCTCGACCTCGCTCCTCATCGACCGCGTGGCCGCGGGCCTCGGAGCGCCGCTCCTCGAAACACCGATCGGGTTCAAGTACGTCGCGGATCTCATGAACCGTGGGGAAGCCGCGGCGGGCGGCGAGGAGAGCGGCGGCTACGCGTTCGCGTTCCACCTGCCGGAGCGCGACGGCGTGTTCAACGGTCTCCTGCTGCTCGAAAGCCTCGCCGCGTCCGGCCGCGATCTCGACGGCGCGCTCGACGACCTGGCGGCCGAGTTCGGGAGCTTCGCGTACGGCCGGCGGGACGTCTACCTGCCGGTTCGCGTCATCGGGCAATACCTGGAATCGGTGCGGACGGATCCCCCGCGCGAGGTCGGCGGCGTCGCGGTCAGCCGCGTGATCGCGGGGGACGGGGTGAAGTACGCGTTCGGGGGCGACGGTTGGCTATTGCACCGTCTCTCCGGGACCGAGCCCATGGTGCGGCTCTACTGCGAGCACGGAGACGACGCGACGGTCGAGAAAGTGCTTGCCGCCTCCGAGGCGCGGCTGCGGGACTTTGCCCGCGAGCACTAACTAACTCGACCGGCGGAGGACGGGGGCCGAGGGGCGGGCGGTCGTCAGGAGCGGCCGGTTCTGCGCGTCGCGCTCGAAGTGGACCGGCTTCCCGCTGAAGAACTCGCCGGCCGGTTTTCCGAATCCTCCGGAGAGGGACGACGAGCCGCCGTACGGCGTTCCGTAGTAGGCAGTCAGCGCCTTGCGGACGTAGTCGCGGGTCTCGCTGTAGGGCGGGATTCCGCCGTAGCGAGCCACCGCGGCTTCTCCGGCGTTGTACGCCGCCAGCGACTTTTCCAGGTTGCCGTTGAAGAGGCCGAGGAGGTGCGACAGGTACTTCGTTCCGGCCGCGATGTTCTGCGCCGGGTCGTGGACGTTCCGCGCGCCATGGCGGCTCGCCGTGCCCGGCATGAGCTGCATGAGCCCGCGGGCTCCCTTGGGGGAAACGGCCTGAGGGTTGAAGCCCGACTCGACCAGCATGACGGACTTCACGAGCCGCGGGTCGAGCGAGTGGTCGTTCGCCGCCTGGTTGATGAGGGGGTCGTAGGCCGACGGCCGCGCGATGCGGCTGGCCAGCCACTGCGGATCGGCCCCGGACCGCCGGCGCCCGCCCGCGGTCGGGCTCTTTTCCCCGACGCCGTCGTTGTAGATGACCCGTTTGCCGTTCTGGACGACGACACGGACCCGCGCGGAGCCGTTCGCCGCGAAGGCGAACAGAACGGCCAGGGCCAGAAGGGTCTTCGAGCGGGTCATGAGTTTTGGAACGGCCTCGTTAACCGGTGTGCCCCAATTATATTCCAGCGCTCGACGGCGCGCCGGAAGTGACGCCGGTCACGCCGCGAGGATTTCCCGGACCGCTTCCTTGCCCGCCCGAAGCGCCTCGGGGAGAAGGTCTTCCCGCCTCCCCCCGGCCTGGGCGAGATCCGGCTTTCCGCCGCCCGATCCGCCGAGCGCCTGGCCGATCCGGGCGGCCAGGCGGGAGGCCGGGACGCGGTCCACGAGGTCCCGCGTGACGGCCGCGACCACCGACGTCTTTCCGTCGTTGGACGTGCCGACGAGAACGACGCCGCTCTTCACGCGCGACCGGAGCGTGTCCGAAAGGTTGCGCAACTCCGGGATCGAGAGGCCCGGGACGAGACGCGTGACGACCGAGACTCCGCCGATCTCCTCGCTGTCGCCGGCCGAGCCCGAGTCGCCCGACGCGAGCTTCATCCGGAGAGCGGTCAGCTCGCGCTCCATCGCCTTCAGGCGCTGCTCGCGTTCGTCCCAGCGCTCGAGCAACGATTCGCGCGGCGCCTGCGCCGCGGCTGCCAGATGGTTCAGGGTGTCTTCGTCCCTCTCGAGGAGCTCGACGGCGCCGAGCGAGGTCACCGCCTCGAGCCTCCGAACGCCCGCCGCGAGCGACTTGTCCGAGATGATCTTGAAGGCGCCGATCTCGCCGGTCCGCGGAACGTGGCAGCCGCCGCAGAGCTCGGTCGAGAACCCCGGCACCTCGACGACGCGCACCCGGTCGGAGTACTTGTCCCAGAAGAACATGTCGGCGCCGCGGCGGCGGGCCTCCTCCATGGAGAGGCTCGACTTCGTGACCTCGCGGTCGCGCAGGATCTCCTCGTTGACGAGCCGCTCGATCTCGGCGATCTGCGGGGGCGTCGGGGCGGCCGAGACCGCGTAGTCGAACCGCAGACGGTCGGGCGCTACGAGTGAGCCCATCTGCCGCGCGGTCGCGCCGAGGACCTTCCGGAGCGCGGCGTGAACGAGGTGCGTGCCGGTGTGGTTCGCCTGCGTCCGACGGCGGACCCACTCCGGGACCCGCATCGCCACGACCGTCCCGCGCACGAGCCGGCCCCGCGTCACCCGCACGCGGTGCGCGATCGTGTCGGGACGCGGCTTCCAGACGTGCAGGACCTCGGCCTCTCCGCCCGGCCACGTCCAGGTTCCGGTGTCGGCGACCTGCCCACCCCCCTCCGGGTAGAACACCGTCCGGTCGGCGACCGCCTCACCGGTGTCTCCGGAGTCCAGGCGCGCGGCGGGCGCTCCGTCCTTCACGAGCGCGACGATCCGCGCGCCGTCTAAGGAAACGAAGTCGTGCTCCGGGTATCCGCGGAATTCGGAGTGTCCGGCGGGAAGGTCGAGGCGCTCGTAGACCGAGACGTCCGCGGCCTCGAATTTCGCGGCGGAACGCGAGGCGCGCCGCTGCCCCTCCAGCTGTTCCTCGAATCCCTCGTGGTCGAGGGTCACCCCCTCGTCGGCGGCGATCTCCTCGATCACTTCGATCGGGATCCCATGCGTGTCGTAGAGGCGGAAGACGGTCTCTCCCGGAAGCCGGGTTTCGCCCCGCTCTCGGACGCGGCTCGCCGCCTCGCCCACGCGGTCGACCCCCTCCGAGAGAGTCCTCGCGAAACGCTCCTCCTCCGGAAGCAGGATCTGCGAGACCCTCTTCGCGACGGCGTCCGCGTCCTTCTCTTCGATGTGCACGCCGCGGTAGACGTCCACCACCGACTCCGGCAGGAGGTGCAGAAACGGCTCGTGGAGGTTCAGGCGGCGGCCGTAGCGCAGCGCCCGGCGGAGGATCCGCCGCAGCACGTAGCCCCGCCCCTCGTTCGACGGGAGGATCCCGTCGGCGATCAGCATCGTTGCGGCACGGGCGTGATCCGCGATCACACGGTAGGGCGCATCCTCGAGGGCGAAGTTGCCGCGGTAGGGCGAGCCCCCGTGCGCGACCACGATCTCCGAAAGCGTCGCGAGGATTCCGCGGAAGAGGTCGGTGTCGTAGTTGTTCCCGACGCCCTGGAGGACCGCGGCCGTGCGCTCGAGCCCGAGCCCGGTGTCCACGGAGGGGCGGGGCAGCGGGTCGAGCTTGCCCGACGCGTCCCGCTCGAACTGCATGAACACGAGGTTCCACACCTCGACGGTGTCGTCTCCCGGACCGTTCACGAGGTCGGCCGTGTTTGCGGAGAGGTCCTCCCCCCGGAAGTAGTGGACCTCCGAGCAGGGCCCGCAGGGCCCGGTCTCCCCCATCGCCCAGAAGTTCTCGGATTCGCCGAAGCGCAGAATCCGGCTCTTCGGGAGGTAACGCTCCCAGAGCGCCGCAGCGTCGTCGTCGTTCAGAAAGACCGACGCCCAGAGCCGCTCCGGGTCGAGGCCGTATCCCTTCTCCCGGTCGGTCAGCAGCTCCCACGCGAAGCGGATCGCGTCGTCCTTGAAGTAGTCCCCGAACGAGAAGTTGCCGAGCATCTCGAAGAAGGTGTGGTGACGGCCGGTATAGCCGACGTTGTCGAGGTCGTTGTGCTTGCCCCCCGCGCGGACGCACTTCTGCGAGCTCGTGGCGCGCGCGTAGTCGCGGCTCTCGCGCCCCGTGAAGACGTCCTTGAACTGCACCATCCCGGCGTTCGTGAAGAGCAGCGTGGGGTCTTCGGCCGGAACGAGGGAGGAGGACGGAACGCGGCGATGCCCGCGCTCTTCGAAGTAGCTAAGGAACCGCTCTCGGACCTCGTTGGCTTTCATGGACATCGTTCCGTTTTTTCTCGAACCGATCGATCATCTCAGAAACCTTCGCCGCCGAGAATCCCCGGCGCGCGAGGGAATCGATCGCGCGCTTCTTCCGGACGATCCCCGAAAGGCGCGCGCTCCGTTTCCAGACCCTCTCCAACGCGCGGACGAGAGCGGTTTCTTCCGCTTCCGGCTCCCGCTCGGAGAGAACCCGCTCCACGGTCTCGGGCGAGAAGCCGCGCGCCCGAAGCTCCCGCTCGAGGCGCCGCGCGCCGTAGCGCTCTCCCCGGAGGCGCACCGCGGAACGCGCCGCGCCGAGGTCGTCCAGCCATCCCTCCGCCTCCAGGCGGGCGAGCGCGCGCGCGACCGCGTTTTTTTCGTAGCCCCGGTCCGCGAGTGCCCGCGACAGCTCCTCGCGGCCACGGGGCCGAACGGAGAGGAGGCGAAGCGCGCGTTCGCGCGCGGCCTCGGACGAATCCCGGTCGGGCGGGGCTTTCCGGACCGTTCTCTGCCCGTGCTACCGCGCCGGCGGGACCTGGTTGGAAAAGTCGAAGGGAGACTCTTCCTCGACCGGGGTGAAGTCGGTCGGCATCTCGAGGACCGAGTCCATCGCCTCCTGGGCGACGTCCGATGTGGACTGGATCCCCTGGATCTTCAGGCGGAACTCGTTCGGGTTCGTGGCGCGCCGCAGCGCCTCCTCGAGCGTGATGAGATTGGCGCGATAAAGCCCGTAGAGCGACTGGTCGAAGGTCTGCATCCCGTACTGCGAGGTACCGGCCTGGATGGCGTCCCGCAGGAGGCTCGTCTTCTCCTTGTTCTCGATGCACTCGCGCACATAACCAGTGCGGATGAGCACCTCGACCGCCGGCACGCGGCCGAGGCCGTCCGCCCGCGGCATCAGCCGCATGGAGAGCACCGCGCGGATGACCGAGCCCAACTGGAGGCGGATCTGCTTCTGCTGGTGCGGCGGAACGACCGAGATGATCCGGTTGACCGTTTCGGTCGCGTCGAGGGTGTGCAGCGTCGACAGCACGAGATGGCCGGTCTCGGCCGCGACGAGCGCGGTCTCGATCGTCTCGTAGTCGCGCATCTCGCCGACGAGGATGACGTCCGGGTCCTGGCGGAGCGCGCTGCGAAGGGCGATCGAGAATCCCTTCGTATCGACGTCCACTTCGCGCTGGTTGATGATGGACTTCTTGTCGCGATGGAGGAACTCGATCGGGTCCTCGATCGTCATGATGTGCTCGTTCCGCGTCGCGTTGATGAGGTCGATCATCGCTGCGAGCGTCGTGGACTTGCCGGACCCCGTTGTTCCCGTGCAGAGAATCAACCCGCGCTGCTCGCTGCAGATCTTCTCGATCACCGGGGGCAGCAGGAGCTCCTTGATCGTCCGGATCTTCTGCGGGATGACGCGCAGGACGAGGCCGACGGTTCCGCGCTGCTGGAAGATGTTGCAGCGGAAGCGGCCGAGATTGGGCACGGAGTAAGCAATGTCGATCTCGAAGTTGTTCTTGAACTTCTCTTTCTGGCGGGCCGACATGATCGAGAACGCCATCGCAACGCTCTCTTCCTGCATGAGAGGGCGCAGCTCGACCAAGGGAATGAGGGTCCCATCGACCCGGATGACCGGATGCGCCCCGACTTTCAGGTGGAGGTCGGACGCGCTCCGGTCGACCGCGATCTTGAGCAGGTCGTTGATCAGCACGGATTTACTCCTGAGGCTTTAGGGTACGCCCGAAGCCCCAGGATTGGAAGCCGGGAGCACGGAAGCCGGGAGCACGAAGCGGCGAGAACCGGAGCGTCGCCTCGGCTACCGGCTACCGGCTACCGGCGCCTCCTGGGGCAGGGGCGTCAGCCACCCGTACCGGTCCTCGGCTTCGCCCTCGAGGAGGG
>JBKPMI010000020.1:0-4384 GCA_046732075.1 Acidobacteriota bacterium
CGTCGAGGTCGTCGGCAAGAGCGGTCTGATCGACACGCGCGGCTCGATGAGCTCCGGCGGCCTCAAAATCCTCCAGTACTCGGAGAAGCTCCCTCCCGAGGCGAAGCTGCGCTTCCTGCTGAAAACGAAGAAGTCGATCCTGCGGACGCCGTTTTCGTTGACGAACGTCCCGCTTCCATGAGGCGAACGATGACGCGAAACAATGGAAAGCTCTTCCGCCTGGTGGCCGGCGGGGTCCTCGCGGCGGGAATCGCTGCTGCCCTTCCGGCTCCGGCCGGAATCACGGTGGGCGTCGGCGACATTACGGACCGGCGCCGCAACGACAACGTCTTCTCGGGTCTCGAGGTCGAGCTGAAGCTCGCAGGCGAGTCGGCGGACGGGGTGCGCGGGGCGCGCGCCGTCGTCCAGAAGGCGACGGACGACACCGGGCGGAGCCTGCTGAAGGACAGCGAAAAGACCCCCGACTTCGAGAAGGCGTCGGGCGACGCCCCGCCGACGCTGAAGCTCGACCTGCGAAACCCGGCGCGGCGGGCCACGAAGATCAAGGAGATCTCGGGACAGGTCGAGCTGTTCCTTCCGGCGCGCGACTCGGCGTCGACCGCGAAGGTGGACCGGTTCCAGGCGGGGATGGACAAGCCGATCAGCGCCGGGCCGTTGAAGGCTGCGGGCGCCGAGGTGACGGTCGTCTCGCGGAAGACCTACGACGCCGAGAAGAAGAAGGACGACGAACGCAAGAAGAAAGAGGCGGAGTCCGCCGGGATCGCGGGGGCCATGGTCAGTGTTTTCAGTGGCCTCTTCGAGGGGCTGTGGGGGGACATCGGCGAGAACGACGTGCTGATCAAGGTCGACGACAAGGGGAAGAAGGTCTTCGGCGTGGACGTGTACGACGCGGCGGGGAAGAAGATCGACGACTCCGGCTCGATGACGATCGGCTCGTTCCGGATCCTGAAGTTCACCGAGAAGCTGCCGGCCGACGCGAGCCTGCGGATCTACCTCATGACGCCGAAGTCGATGGTGACCGCGCCGTTCAACCTGAAGGACGTGGCGCTGCCGTAGATCGGGTCTGCGAACAACCGGGCCGCAGGCTTGCGCTATACTTTATATTACAAAGTACTTGACAGAACCGCCGGCTTCGCGAATATTCGACGCGTGAGCGAGACGGAGGACTCGAACCCGCCGGGTGCGGTGAGGGGCGAGCCGCGGCTGCTCTGGGCCACGGCGGCCGGGGTGGCGGGCCTCGGAGACTGGGTGCTGTACGACGCCCTGCCCGGGATCAACTGGGCCCTGTGGACCGCCGCGGCGGTGGCCGGGCTGCTCGTGTTTTCCCGGCCGCGCGGCCAATCCCCGCGGTCCGTCCGGATCATCGGAGGCGTGGCAATCGTGATTGCCGGAGCAGCGGCGGTGACCGCCAGTCCGGTCCTGTGGGCGCTGATCTGCCTGGCGATCGTTTTCCTCCTGGCCATGCAGATGCTGCTGACCGCCGGCCTCTCCTTTCGATCGATCACAACCCTTTTCGCCGCGACGGCCCCGCTCGTGGCGCTCCGGAACGCGGTGGTTCAGGCGATGCGCCGTGTAGTCGAAGCGACGTATCTCATCCGGTCGACCCGGGCCCGGGCATGGGTCCGGGGCCTCGCCATCACCCTGCCGGTGCTGGTCGGCTTCGCGCTGCTGCTCGCGGCGGCGGATCCGGTCTTCGCGGCGTGGCGGGACGCGGTCGAACACCTCGTCGCAAGCTGGGAATTCGTGCCGCGCGTGGTGTTCTTCGTGGCCCTTCTCGTGGTGGTACTCGGCGCCTATGGCTATGCGTCGATTCAGACGGGAAGTTCCCCCGCGATCGATCGGAAGGACCACAGCCAATGGCTGGGATCGACGGAACGTCTCCTGTTGCTCGGCGGCGTCGCCGCGCTGTTCTGGCTGTTCCTGGCGGTTCAGTTGGGTTATCTGTTTGGCAACCTTCCGCGGATACCCGCCTCCGGGATCACCTTCGCCGAATATGCCCGTCGTGGCTTCGGCGAGCTCTCCATCGTCGCCTCGGCGAGCGCGCTGCTCATCGTCGTCTCGGAGCGATATGGGAGTGGCGGGCGCGAGCGCACGCTGCGCTTTCTGACCTACGCCGTCATCGCGGCGGTGCTGCTGCTTCTCGGCTCCGCCCTCCGTCGGGTGTGGCTGTACGAAGCGGCCTACGGATTCACCACGGCGAGGTTGTACGCCCGCTTCTACATGTACGCGGTCGCGGTGGGCCTGGTGATGCTCTCCGTCGAGGTCATCCGGGACTTCGACGCCGGCCGTCTCTTTCGGCGTGCGGCCGCAGCGGCCACGATCCTCTTCATCGCGCTCATCTACTGGAATCACGAGGCCTGGATCGCGAGACGGAACATGGACCGCTTCGCGAGCACGGGAAAGCTCGACGTCGCCTATCTGACGCGGGGACTATCGCGTGATGCCGTCCCGGCGATCGCGGAGCGCCTCCCTTCGCTCCCCGAACCGCAGCGTTCCGACATTCGTCGCGCCGTACGGGAGCGATATGCCGCTCGCAGCGAGGGGCGGCAGCGAACCTGGTTCGAGTGGAATCTGGCCAGCAGCCGGGCGCAGCAGGCTTTGAACGCGAGTTTCGCCTCTCCCTAGCTTTCGCCTCCGCCGAAATTTCCGGGGGGTCAATCGTGTAATCCTGTATTCCGGCTCGGCGTGCAGGAATACACGACTCACCAGATTTTCCCCGGAGGTGATCCATGGCAATTGATCCGGTGACCCGCAAGGCCTTTCGGACGCCGATGTTCATCGCGGGCACGGTGATGCTCGTGGCGGGCTTGGTGCCTGTCGTGGTAGCGCTGACTTCGGGTTGGAACGCCCTGTCCGGCGTTTCCTTTCTCATGGTTTTCGCCCCGATCGGTGCGCTGCTGATGGCTCTGGCGCGGTCTAGGGTGTCCCGAGAGTGGAGGCGGGCGAAGTAACGTCGCGTGCGCCTCGCCCGCGGTGCGAAGGATCCGCCGCCCGTTCGCCCGTCCGAAAGAGCTATCTTCCAAGAGCCGCAATCAGGAGGAACCCGTGAAGTACGTGATCAGCTGGTTCGAGCGTCCGCAAGGCACACCGATGGAGTACGAGAACGCGCAGAAGCGAATCCTCGAGGTCTTCGGTCAATGGAAGGCGCCTGACAATTTCAAGATCGAATTCTTCGTGATCCGAGTCGGCGAGTGGGGTGGGCACATGCTCGTCGAGTGTGACGATCCGGTGACCATTCACAAGTTCTGCTCGATGCTTCCCGCTTTCGTATTCGAGGCCAGACCCGTCATTACTGTCGAGGAAGCTGTCCGTGGCGAGCTCGAGGTCATTGCCTGGCGGGATGGACTGAAGCACAAGTGATCGTGGCACTGCCCCGAGCGTTCGGCGGAATGAACGCTCGACACCCGTGAGCCGAAAAGCACTCATCGGCGCAGTTCTCCTCATCGTCGGGGTTCCGCTTTTTGTTCGCGCGGCGGATCTGCCGGCAACGCTGGATTCGGCCTCCGCCGCGCGCTTCGCGGCTCTTGCGCTCAAGTGTCTGCACCAGGAGTATCCGAACAAGATCTCGCACACGATGAAAGGTGACGCGGATGCCCGCGCTCCGCGGGAGCTGACGCCCGCGTTCTTCGGCTGTTACGACTGGCATTCCGCGGTGCACGGGCACTGGCTCCTCGTGCGCCTGGTCCGCCTGTATCCCGACGCCGCCTTTGCGCGGACAGCGCGCGATGAGCTGGCCCGAAGCTTTACGCCGCAGAACATCGCCGCGGAAGTCGCTTATCTCGAGCGCGAGGACCGCGCATCCTTCGAACGCCCGTACGGTCTCGCCTGGCTGCTGAAGCTTTCCGCGGAGCTGCGCGAGTGGAGCGATCCCCAGGCCCGGGAGTGGGCCACGACGCTGGCGCCCCTGGAAGCCGCGGCGGGCAAGCGTCTCGAGACCTGGTTGCCCAAGCTTCAGTACCCCATCCGCATCGGCGAGCACAGCCAGACGGCGTTCTCGTTCGGTCTCGTCTGGGACTGGGCCCGCGTCTCCGGCGATCCCGAGATGCGGACGCTGCTCGAATCCGCTGCAAAACGTTTCTATCGGAACGACAAGAGCTGCCCGCTCGCCTACGAACCGTCGGGCGAGGATTTCCTTTCGCCGTGCTTGGCCGAGGCGGATTTCATGCGGAGGGTTCTGGATCGCGGTGCGTTCAGCGACTGGCTCGCAGGCTTTGTGCCGGGCATTCCGACCGATGCCCGCAAGACGTGGCTGACTCCGGGCATCGTGACGGATCGTTCGGATCCCAAGCTCGCGCACATCGACGGGCTCAATTTGAGCCGGGCGTGGATGCTGGAAGGCATCGCGCATGGACTGAGTCGCGACGATCGACGGGTGCCGGCTCTG
>JBKPMI010000021.1:0-7166 GCA_046732075.1 Acidobacteriota bacterium
GATCGAGGAACTCTCGGCCCTCCCGGATGACGCCTCCCACCGCAAGGAGATCGAGCGCCTGAAGGAGAAGCTCGAGCGGATCTCCCGCGAGATCTACTCCAGCCTGACGCCCTGGCAGAAGACGCTCGTCGCCCGGCACCCGGCCCGGCCCTACACCCTCGACTACATCAATGCCCTGATGGAGGACTTCGTGGAACTCCACGGCGACCGGAAGTTCGCGGACGATCCCGCGATCGTGGCGGGCTTTGCGCGCTTCCGGGGCCGGGCGGTCGCGATCGTGGGCCACCAGAAGGGGAGGGACACCAAGGAGAAAGTCCGCCGGAACTTCGGGATGCCCCGACCGGAGGGCTTCCGGAAGGCGCTCCGGGTCATGCGGCTCGCCGACAAGTTCGAGCGGCCGATCCTGTCCTTCGTCGACACGGCCGGCGCCTACCCCGGCATCGACGCCGAGGAACGCGGCCAGGCCGAGGCCATCGCCGTGAACATGCAGGCGATGTCCACCTTCCGGGTGCCGATCATCGTCACCGTGACGGGAGAGGGGGGCTCCGGCGGAGCGCTCGCCCTGGGCGTCGGGGACCGCGTGCTCATGCTCGAGCACGCGACGTACTCGGTCATCTCCCCGGAAGGTTGCGCCGCGATCCTCTGGAAGGACGCGGCCCGCAAGAAGGATGCGGCCGAGGCCCTGCGGCTGACGGCCGGCGACCTGATGGAATTCGACGTGATCGACGAGATCATCCCGGAGCCGCCGGGCGGCGCGCACGCGGATCCAGCGTCGGCCGGGGCCGCGGTGGGGGAGGCGATCGAGCGGCACCTGACGGAGGTGGCCGGCCTCACGAGCGAGGAGCGGCGCGAGCGGAGATACCGGAAGTTCCGCGCGATGGGAAGGCACGAGGCCCTCGCCGAGGAGTAGCTTCCGAACCGGCGGACATCGTTTGTCTCACCACTCCCCGACAATCGTGGACATGAACTCTCTCGCGAGCGTCGTCTCGAATCTGGTCTCGAAGCTGACCGCCCTGCCCGCCGACCCCGGCGAGGCCCTCGCCCGCGCCGCGGGACTGCCCCCGGTCGTCGGCCGGCTTCTCGTCTCCCGCGGGATCACCACTCCGGCCGAGGCTGCCCGGTTCTTCCAGCCCGACGAGTCGGACCTCCACGACCCCCGGAAAATGCGCGGCGTCGAGGAGGCCGCGGAGGTGCTGCTCGCGGCGGCGCGCGCCGGGCGCCGGATCGTGGTCTTCGGCGACTACGACGTCGACGGGGTCACCGCCGTCGCGCAGCTGAAGGCGGCGCTCTCGCGGGTCGGCGCGAGCCCGGTCTCGTTCCTGCCGCACCGGCTGAAGGACGGGTACGGGTTGCGGCCCGAGACGGTCGCGCGGGTCGTGCGGGAGCTCGCTCCCTCCGTCATCGTCACCGTGGATTGCGGAATCACCGCGGTCGAAGGGGTCGCCTTCGCCCGCGCGCACGGAGTCGAGGTCGTCGTGACCGACCATCACCTCGTCCCGGACGAGCTTCCGGCGGGGGCAGTCGTCGTCAATCCTCGCCAGCCCGGTTGCGGGTACCCCTACAAGGAGCTGTCCGGGTCGGGCATCGCTTTCAAGCTGGCCGAAGCGATCGCGGGCCGAGCGGGCGTCGCGCTGTCTCGCGAGGCCCTCCTGCGCGCGGCGTGTCTCGGCACCATCGCGGACATCGTTCCGCTCACCGGAGAGAACCGCGCGATCGCGGCCCTCGGGCTCGCGGCGCTCGCGCGCCCCCGCGCCCCGGGGCTCGCCGCGCTCGTCGAAGCCTGCGGGATCGAACCCGGCGCCGCGCCGACGGCGGAGCAGGTCGCGTTCCGTATCGCGCCCCGTCTGAACGCGGCCGGCCGCCTGGACACCGCCGACCTCGCGCTGGCGGTCTTCGAGGAGCGAAACGCGGCCCGGGGAGCGGAAATCGCCCGGGAGCTCTGCGTCCGCAACGCGGAGCGGCAGTCGATCGAGCGTCGTGTTTTCGCGGAGGCCCGCGAACGGGTCGCGAAGTACTTCGATCCGGAGCGCGACGCCTTGATCGTCGAGGCGGACCCGGAGTGGCACCGCGGCGTACTCGGGATCGCGGCGGCCCGCCTGGCCCGGGAATACAACCGACCCGTTCTGCTCTTCGCCCTGGAGGGGGAGCGGGCGTGCGGCTCGGGGCGGAGCATCCCGGGCGTCGCGCTCCACGACACGTTGAAGGAAATCCGCCACCTCTTCCGGGAGTTCGGGGGCCACGACCAGGCGGTCGGCGGCACCCTCGAGGCGTCCGCTTTCCCGGCGTTCCGGGAGGAGGCGCGCGCCCTCTTCGGAGAACGCGTGCCCCGCGCGGCCTTCGTGCGCCGGGACGCCGCGGAGGCGGAGCTGCCGCTCGAGTCGGTCTCGCCGGACCTCCTGGCCCACCTCGAGAGGTTCGAACCCCACGGCGCCGGGAACCCGCGGCCGCTCTTCTCGTGCTCGGGCGTTCGCGCCGCGGAGCCCTTCCGTCCGCTGGGAGACGCCGGCTGGCGCGGCCGGCTCTGGGCCGTGCCGGGTCCTCTCGACGCGATCCGCTGGAACGACGGGGCGGCTTCGCCGGCGGGCCTCCCCAGCGACGCGTCGTTCCGCATGCTGTACCGCGTCTCGCGGAGCGGATGGAGCGGGCGGCCGGAAATCGAGATCGTGCGGATCCTCGCGGACGAGCCGGGCGGGCGCGGGAGGGCCGCTGTCGGCGCGGAACGGGAGCTGGCGGTCTCCACGTGAAACTCAAGCGGCTCGAGGTCGGGATCCTCGTCTTCGGCGCCGCGTTTCTCCTCGTCCTCGGCCTATTCTTCCGCCCGGGACAGCGTCCGGCTTCGCATCAGCGGCCGCGGGACGTCGGAAACGTCTCCGCCGACGGGGAGGCGGGCCAGCCGACCACCGTGCTCTCGGGGTTCGACTACACCGAGTCCGTCGGAGAGAAGCGGCTCTTCCGAATCAAGTCGGCGCGCACCGTCGGATTCGGAGCCGGCGCGGGACTGCCCCCCAACTGGTACGCGCTCGAGAAGGTGGCACTCACGATCTACACCGAGGCCGGGACCCCCGTCACGGTGGACGCCGATCGCGCGAGATACGACGACCGCACCAAGGCCGCCGTCCTCTCCGGGAACGTGCGCTGGTCCGAGCCGCAGGATGGCGCGCTCGGCGAGACCGGGAAGCTCGAGTTCGATCCGACCAACCGCGTCCTCCGCGCGCCCGAAGCGCTCCACTTCACCCGCGGGACGTTCGACGTGCGGGCCGCGTCCGGAGCGTACGACGTCAAGACCCGCACGCTCACGCTCGCCGGCCCGATCCAGGGCTCCGGCACCGGACAGGGGAGCAACGGGCTTTCCGAGATCCGGGCGGCGTCCGGCGAGTACCGGCGCGACGAAGGGGTCGTCGAGATGAACGGTAGCGTCACGGCCGCGTCCGCCAAAGGCGACCAGCTCGCGTGCGACCGCCTGCTGCTGCGGTTCGCGCCCGAAGGGAGCGCGCTCGACTGGGCGCGGGCTTACGGCTCCGTGCACGGCTCGCTGGCTCCGAGCGCGCCGGGCGGACCCGCGCGCGTGTATTCCGCGGACGAGGCTGCGCTCTTCTTCGAGCCGACCGGGAACATCCGCACGATCAACCTCATCGGGAAGCCGGCTACGGTCACCGAGCCAGCCCGCCGAATCGCGGCGCGCACGATCGATCTCGACTTTGCGGGCGGACGTCCGGCGTCGGCGCGGGCCAACGGCGAGGTGAAGCTGCGCTCGGATCGGGGAAACGGTGAGTCGCAGAAGGCGAGCGCATCGTTTGCGCCGTCCGGCGCGTTCCAGTCGCTCGAGCTCCAGGGCGACGTTCACGTGGACGGCGAGGGTCGGACCGGCCGCGCCGACCGCGTCGTCGACCTGCCGGATCGCGGCACGTGGCTCCTGACCGGAACCCCCGCTGCGGCTGCGACCGTGGAAGAGGGGGGCTCGAAGGTTTCCGCGGACCGGATCGAAATCGATCAGAAGAGAAAGTCCCTCCGCGCCGATGGGAAGGCGCGCGCGGTGTTTGTTCCGCAGAAGGACCGGCCCGCGCAGGCCTCCGGGCTCCTCGGCGACCCGTCGCGCCCGACCTACGGCAAGGGAGATCGCATCGTCCTCGACCAGGCGACGCGGCTCGCGACGCTGTCGGGCTCCGCGAGCCTGTGGCAGGACGCGTCGTCGGTCTTCGCCGACGACATTACGCTGAACGATGCGGAGAGGAGCGCCGCGGCGGTGGGAAAGGTGCGCGCGGTGCTCACGCAAAAGCCCGCCGCGGCAACGGCTCCGGCCTCCGCCCGCGAAGAACCGGCGGTGGTGCTCGCGCGGCGGCTGCTCTACCGCGAGAGCGAGTCGAGCGCGGTCTTCGAGGAGGGTGTGAGCGTCAACCGGGGAACCTGGCGGGCGAACGGCGACCGCGGGATTGCTTTCTTCACGAAGGACCGGAAGCTCGACCGGGTCGAGCTGTCCGGAAACGTGGCGCTGGCGGACCGGGCAACGGGCCGCACCGGCTCGGGCGAGCGCGCGGTCGACTACCCGAACGAGGGCCGGACGGTCCTCACCGGCAGCCCGGCGCGCGTGTCCGACGCGGAGGGAAATCGGGTGGCCGGATCGACGCTGACGATCACGGGCCGCGGAAAGAACGTCGAGGTCACCGCGCCCGCCGGCGGCCGCACGGAGACGATCCACAAGACGAAGGCCAACGGAGGCAACTGAGCCCCGCCGGGGGCTATCCTAAGGCCCGTGGAAGAGAGAAGCCGGGACCGGGCGCTGCCGCGCGCCGTCGAAGAGCCCGCGGAGCGGACGCGGTCCTCGGCGGAGCCGGAGGCCGCCCGCCCGCGCCTCGTCGCAGAAGGCCTGGTCAAGTCGTACGCCGGACGGACCGTCGTTTCGGGGGTTTCGGTCGAGGTGGCCGCCGGAGAGATCGTCGGTCTCCTCGGCCCGAACGGCGCGGGAAAGACGACTACGTTCTCGATCGTGGTCGGCCTGGTCGAGCCGGACGCGGGAACGGTGCGTCTGGGCGACCGGGACCTGACGGGTCTGCCGATGTATCGCCGGGCGCGCGCCGGGATCTCCTACCTTCCGCAGGAGCCTTCGGTCTTCCGGAAGTTGACGGTCGCGCAGAACCTTCTCGCGATCCTGGAGACGCTCGACCTGCCGCACTCCGCGCAGCTGGAGCGGGCGAACGGCCTGCTCACCGAGTTCGGGCTGGAGGCCGTTCGCGATCACCGCGCCTACACGCTTTCGGGCGGAGAGCGCCGGCGGGTCGAGATCGCGCGCAGCCTGGTGGTGTCCCCCTATTTCCTGTTGCTCGACGAGCCGTTCGCCGGAATCGACCCGATCGCGGTGCTGGATATCCAGTCGATCGTGCGCCGCCTGGCGAATTCGGGGATCGGAATTCTGGTCACCGATCACAACGTCCGGGAGACCCTGTCGATCGTGGATCGGGCTTATATAATCAACGCTGGCGAGATTTTACGGGCTGGCACGCCCCTTGCCTTGTCGAATGACGCCGTCGTAAAAAAGATCTATCTGGGGGAGGCCTTTCAACTCCGCTAGGCGTTTTCATCTCCGATGGCTTTAGAACAAAAACTCAACCTCCGACTGTCGCAGCGGCTCGTGATGACGCCGTCGCTGCAGCAGGCCATCAAGCTCCTTCAGATGTCCAAGCTCGAGCTCCAGGACGTCCTGACACAGGAGATCGTGGAGAACCCGCTCCTCGAGGAGGAAGAGGAAGCAGTCTCGGCCGCGCCGCCGACCGCGGCCGAGGTCGAGTCCGACGCGGCCGCCGCGAAGACCGCGGACGCGGAATCGCCGGAGTCCCCGGCCGCCACGGCCGAGGCCGAGGCCGCCGCGGAAACGCCGGTGGAGAAGGAGCGCGACTCCTTCGACGAGATCGACTTCGACTCTTACTTCGAGGACTACCTCGACAGCGCCTACAACCCGAGGCAGTACGAGGACACCGAGCAGGTTCCGCTCGAGAACACGCTCTCCCGGCCGCAGGGTCTGCCCGAGTATCTGAACTGGCAGCTGTCGATGTCCGACGCTCCCGACGACATCCGGGAGATCGCGCAGTACCTGATCGGCAACATCGACGGGGACGGGTACCTGCGGGTTTCCCGGGACGAGATCCGGGAGGCGGGCTTTACGAACGACAAGGACGTCGACGCAGCGCTCGCCCTGGTGCGCTCCTTCGATCCTCCAGGGGTCGGCGCCTTCGACCTGCCCGACTGCCTGATGCTCCAGATCCGCGCTCTCGGCATCGAAAACCCGCTCATCGAGAAGGTCATCACGGAGCACTGGCCGGAGTTCCTGAACCGGCAGTTCGCCCAGCTCGCGCGAACGCTGAACGTCGGGCTATCCCAGCTCCAGGCGGTCTTCGAGATCGTCAAGAACATGGAGCCGAAGCCGGGGCGGAAGTACTCGGACGAACGGACCATCTACGTCGAGCCGGACGTCGCGGTCCGCAAGATCGGGGACGAGTACGTCATCCAGCTGAACGAGGACGGGCTGCCGAAGCTGCGCATCTCCGCGGCGTACCGCCGGATGCTGCGCGGGGGGAACGGCGCGATCGGGGAGGAAGCCGCGACGTATCTGAAGGACAAGATGCGGTCGGCGGTGTGGCTGATCAAGAGCCTGGACCAGCGCCAGCGGACGATCTACAAGGTCGCGGACTCGATCGTGCGCCACCAACGCGAGTTCCTGGAGAACGGGATCGAACACCTCCGGCCGCTCGTGCTGCGCGACGTCGCCAACGACATCGGCATGCACGAGTCCACGGTGTCCCGCGTCGTCTCGAACAAGTACATCCACACGCCCCGGGGCCTCTTTCCGATGAAGTACTTCTTCCACAGCGGAATCGACTCGACCCAGGGCAGCGAGGTTTCGTCCCTCTCGATCAAGAGCAAGATCGCGAAGATCGTCTCCGACGAGGACGCGCAGCGCCCCCACTCCGACGCGCGGATCATGCAGAAGCTCCGCGCCGAGGGGATCCAGATCGCCCGGCGGACCGTGGCGAAATACCGGGAGGAGCTCCGCATCCCCTCCTCGTCGCAGCGAAAACAGAGTTTCTGACTCGTTCGAAGTTCGGTCGGACGGAGGAATCATGGCCGTCGAATGCACCGGTCGCAACGTGGAGGTCACGCCCGCACTCCTGAAT
>JBKPMI010000022.1:0-12715 GCA_046732075.1 Acidobacteriota bacterium
CCCACTTGCGTTCGAGGAACGATGCGAACGCTTCGGCATGGAGGCCCTCCGCCGACTCTCCCTGCAGCTCCCTGGCGGTCGCAAGCGCCTTCCGGGCTGCCGTGATCGCGGCGCGGGGCGGAATCATGCCCATGTGGGCAGAGAGCACGGTGATCTCCGCGAGCCCGGTCCACGAGGGTGCGTGAGCCGGATCGAGGCGGACGGCCTCCTCGAAGGCGGACCGGGCTCCGATGAAGTCTTCCTTCCCGCGAAGGTGCCGGCCCTTCAGGTAGCTTCGGTAGGCGTCGAGGTTGTGGGCCTGCGGCCGGGCGTGAACGGTTCGGGATCCCGGCGCCAGCCGAGCCTTCACCGCGCCGACGACGCCCGCGGCGATCTCGTCCTGGATGGCGAAGACGTCGATGGCGTCGCGGTCGAAGCGCTCCGACCAGACCTGGTAGCCGCTCGCGACGTCGGTCAGCTGCGCCGTCACGCGCAGCCGGGCTCCCGACGTGCGCACGCTGCCCTCGAGGACGTGGTTGACGGAGAGAGCGCGCGCGACCGCAGAAAGGTCACCCTCATCCTTCCGGGCCCGGAAGGTCGAGGTCCGGGACGCGACGCGGATCCCGTCGATCCCGACGAGCGCGTTCATGATCTCTTCGGCCATACCCTCGCAGAGATACTCCTGGTCCTTTGCGGAGCTCAGGTCCGAGAACGGCAAGACCGCGATCGCGACGCCTTCGGGCACGGCCGATCGGGGCGTCGTGTCCGACTTCGACCCGGCGATGTCGAGCCCGGCCTTGCGCCAGCCCTCGATCATGGACTGCACGTACTCGGCTTCCCACCACTTCTCGATATCCACCCTTGCCCTGGCGGCGAAGTCCGGCCTCACTCGGAGAAGCTCCCGCACGGCTCTGGAGGCCGCGTCACGCTCATTCAGTTGCCCGAGGGCAGCGGCCGCCGCAGCGTGCGAGAACCACTGGCCCGGCAGATTGACCTTCAGCGCGAAAGCGAGCGCTCCTCGATAGTCGCCCCGGCGGTACGCGTCGTAGAAGTCGGCATACCAGTACCACCCGGGGTAACTCGGGTTGAGCTCTTTGGCGCGACCCGCCAGCGCGAGGCCACGCTCCCACTCGCCCGCATAGGTCAGCAGCTCGCCCATGAAGGCGATGGAGTTGCCGTCCATCGGATTGAGTGCGACGGCCCGGTCCGCCGCATTCCGGAAGCTCTCGAATTCCTTCTGGAAGAAGAGCGCCGGTGCCAGACTGAAATAGGCCAGAGCATTCGAGGGAGCAGCCTCCACGGCTCGCTGCGCGGCGGCTAACCCGCTCGCCAGCGAATCGGTCTGAAGGTTGAACCCCTGCGCGTAGTCCTGAACGTGGAGCCACGAAAGCATTGCCCAGGCATCGGAATAGCCCGGCGCCTTCCGCACCGCCAATTCCAGGGCGGACCGCGCCGCTGCGAGCTCCTCGGGCGTGACCCGCTGTCCGTACGCGAAGCTGCGCAGGACCGCCTCATACGGTGTCAACTGTTCGGGATCACGGCTGCGCACGGCCTCGCTCATGCTCCGGGGAAGAACCCCGTTCGAGTCCGCAATCGTCGAAACAATCTTCGGAACCAGGTCGTCCTGCACCTCGAACACCGCTTCCGGGTTGAAAGTGCGCTCGTAGGTCTCGGCCCAGAGATGGGCGCCGGAGATCGCATCCACGAGCTGGACGGCGAGGCGCAGCCTCGTACCCGCGTGTCGCAGGTTGCCTTCCATCACGTAGCGAGCGCCCAGGTCCCTGCCGGCGGCGCGCACATCAACCGCCTCATTCGCGTAATGGGAAGTCGAGCTGCGCGCGATCACCCGGACGTACGAGAAGCGGGACAAGCCGGTCACGATGTCCTCGGTCAATCCGTCCGCCAGAGCGGCGAGCTCGGCGACGTTGCCGCCGTACTTGAACGGGAGGACCGCGACCCAGAAGCCTTCGTCGGCGCGAACCGCGCCGGAGCCGGTAGTGACGGGCGAGGCGGCGGGCTTCGCCGGATCGTCCGGAATCTTCAGCCCCGCCTTGCGAAGCCCGTCGAGCAGGTGCTCGGTGAGATCCGAGTCGAACCACTTGCCGATTTCCTCGCGCGCCACCGCGCCGAAGTTCGGCACCAGCGCGAGCACCTCCCGCAACGCCGCGCGCGCGCGCTCCTGTTCGCCGAGCTGCCCATAGACGGCCGCCAGATACGCGTGCGGCCAGTGGTAGCCGGGCATGTTGAACTTCAGGGCGATCGCCAGCGCGCCGCGATAGTCCCGCTTGTGGTAGGCATCGTCGAAGGCGAGATAGTGATACCAGCCCGGGTGATGGGGGTTGAGCTGCTTTGCTCGTTCCACGACCTCCAGGCCGTGCTCCCAGTCACCGGCAGAACCGATCATCGTTCCGAGTAATGCGGCGGTCGAGGAATCCATGCGATTCAGCGCGAGGGCGCGGTCCGCCGCCGCGCGGAAAGCCTGAAAATCCTTCTGGAAGAACAGAGCGGTAGCCAATGCGGAGTGGGCGAAGTGGCTGGTCGGCGCCGATGCGACCGCTCGCTGCGCCGCAGCACGGGCGCGGCCGAGTGAATCGGGCCTCACGTTGTAACCGAATGCATATTCGGCCCAGTAGATCAACGACAGCTCGGCGAGGCAGTCGCTGTGGCCGGGCGCGCGAGCGAGTGCCGCCTCGAGGATCTCGCGGACTTCGGCGTGCTCCTCCCGCGTGTTGCGCTCCCAGTAACCGAAGGCGCGCAGCACGGCCTCGTGCGCGGAGTACTCACCAGCGCTCTTGCCGCGCAGCGATTCGCTCATGCTGTGCACCAGAGCGCCGTACTGATCCGCGACCGTCGAGACGATCCGTGGAACCAGCTCGTCCTGCAGCTCGAAAACTGCTTCCGGACTGAAGTTGCGTTCGTAGTTCTCCGCCCACAAATGAGCTCCGGTGGTCGCATCGACGAGCTGCACCGCAAGGCGTAACTTCGAGCCGGCCTGCCGGACGCTCCCTTCCATCACGTAGCGCGCGGGGAGCTCTCTGCCGGCGGAACTCCCGCCAGCCGCCGCGGAGCGCGCGATCACCCGGAGATAGGAGAAGCGCGACAGACCGGTGACGATCTCCTCCGTCAGCGCCTCGGCCAGCGCGGTGATCTCGGAGGTCGCTCCGCTGGCCTTGAACGGCACCACCGCGACCCAGAAACCCTCGTCCGCGCGGGCCTTTCCCGAGCCCGTGCCCGGCTTCGCTCGAGCAGCTGCCGCCGTGACCGTCGCCCCGGGTCCCGGCGAGTCGGACGCTCCGTCGGTCGCGGGAATCGAGAGTCCCGCTTTGCGCAGCCCGTCGAGTATCGGTTCCATGAGGCCGCTCGCGAAGTGCCAGGTCCCGACGTTCGCGCGGGCGTGCGTCGCAAACTCGGGGTCGAGCGCCAGCAGATCCCGGACTGCCGCGGCGGCTTCGGCGCGCCGGCCCAGGTGCCCGCAGGCCGACGCCATGACGAGGTAGGGCCAGAAGAGTCCGGGAACGTCCACCCGGTTCGCGCGCTCGAGTGCCTGTTCGTACTCCTCCTTGTGGAAGTGATTCCAGAGCGGGGCGAAATGCATCCAGCCCGCGTGGTTGGCATTCAGATCCATCGCGCGGAGCACGATCGCGGTGCCCCTCTCGAACTCGCCGGTGTGCACGATCTGCAGTCCCAGGATGCCGACCGCGTCGGTGTTCAATGGATTGAGAGCCATCGCGCGCTCGGCCGCGGGGCCAAACGCCGCGAGGTCCTGGCGGAAGAAGTGCGTCTGCGCCAGTGACACGAGCGCGAACTGGTTCGCCCGATCCAGCTCGACGGCGCGCCGGGCCGCGCCGAGGGCCCGATCGAGAGAGGCCGCGTCGCCCCCGAAGCCAAACGAGTATTCGTCCACGTACATCTGTGCGAGGCACGCCCACAGGTCCGACTGCCGGTTGTCCCGTTCCACCGCGCGTTCCAGCCGCGTCTTGAGCGCTGCGTAGGACGCCGGCGTGATCTGCTCGCGGTAGGCGAAATACTGGAACTGCCACTCCGCCGGAGTGAGCTGGACGTCGTCCGTCCGCCGCATCGCGTCCCGGATCGCATGCACGAGCACACCGTAGTTGTCGCCGACGGTTGCCACGATGCGGGCAGCGATGTCGTCCTGCACCGCAAAGATGCTCGACGTTTGGAGGTCCCGATTGTAGGTCTCGGCCCAGAGTTGCGCTCCCGTCTGGGCGTCGACGAGCTGGGCGCTCAGGCGAACCGCCGAACCTCCCTTGCGGATGCTTCCTTCCAGCACGTAACGCGCGCCCAGCCGGGCTCCCAGGGCCCGTTCGTCTCCAGCCTCCCCCTTCAGGCGGGCCGTGGAGGCGCTCGCGACGACCGACAGGTACCGAAACCGCGAGAGCCCGGTCGTGATCTCCTCGCTCAAGCCGTCCGCGAACGACTCCATCTCGGGGTCACCCGAGCTCTTGAAAGGAAGCACGGCCACCCAGAAGCCCGAAGCGCTGATCGGCGGTGCGGTTTCCCGCGGGCTGCTCGTCGCCGCCGGCGAGAACTGCTCCGAGAGGTTGAACGCGATGTCCCGGGCCGACTGGAACCGATGTTCCCGGTCCTTCTCCAGGCAGTGCTGGACGACGCGGTCGAGGGCCGGTGGAATGTTCCGCCCCGACTCCGACAGCTCCGCCGGTCGGTCTCGCATGATTGCCGCCATCGTCTCGGCGTTCGTGTCCCGCTTGAACGCTCTCCTGCCCGAGAGGAGCTCGTAGAGGATCGTCCCGAACGAGAAGATGTCCGAGCGGTGATCGACCGGGAGTCCTTTCACCTGCTCGGGAGACATGTAGCCCACGGTCCCCATGACGGTCCCGGGCTCCGTGTGGTCCGAGCGCGTCGGGGCGCTCGTCTCCTTGCCCGGAGCGACGGACTCGACTCGCTTCGCCAGGCCGAAGTCGAGGATCTTCAGATGGCCGTCGCGGCTGACGAAAAGATTCTCGGGCTTCAGGTCGCGGTGGACGATGCCCTTCTCGTGCGCCGCGGAGAGGCCCTTGGCGACCTGCAGCGCATAGTCCACGGCCTGCTTCTGTGGAATCGGCCCGGCGTCGAGCTTCCCGCGCAGCGTTTCGCCCTCCAGGAGCTCCATGACGGCGTAGGAGACGCCTTCCTGCGCTCCGAAGTCGAAGATCGACAGGATGTTGGGATGCGATAGCGCCGCGACCGCCTTCGCCTCGCGCTCAAACCGGGCCAGCGTGTCGGGATCGGCCGCAACGGACGGAGGGAGGACCTTGATCGCGACGTCGCGGTCGAGCTTTCTATCCCGCGCCCGGTAGACCTCCCCCATTCCACCCGCGCCGAGAGGCGCGAGGACCTCGTAGGGGCCGAGGCGGGTGCCGGCGGGAAGTGTTATCGGATCACCGCCGGGAATTCTATGGCGGAGCCCCGAAACGTGGGTCCAGGCGGCGTGATCCCTTTTCGGCGCGCCTTCCGCGTTAATCGCCGGTCCGCCCACGTCCCGCTATGGTCCGGCGACCACCGGCGCCGATCGAAGCCTTCGGATTCAGGTTTTCCCGAAGACGCCGCTCCACTCAGCCCGTGAAACCCTGGATCCGGGAAACCAGGGCGTCGCCCTCTTCGGGACTGAGCACCTCGTCCATCGCCGGATAGAGCATCCCCTCTTCCTTCAAATGGTGCTCTTCCAGGATCTCGTGGAAGGCCGCGCGCTTCTCGTCCGGCAGCTTCGCCGGGTCTCCGATCGTGCGGAGGATCTCTCCGAGCAACCGCACGATCTCGCGGTGCTCGCTGCGCATGACCTCGGTCGGACCGGTCCCCGGAGCCATGCCGGAGCGCTCCTCGAAGAGCGGGAACAGGAACTGCTCCTCGATCGCGATGTGGCGCCGCAGCCCGGACGAGAAAGACTCGTACCATGCCAACGCAGTGTCGGTGTCGCCGGCGGAGCGCGCGACGAAAGCGCCCACCTCGAGGCGGGCGAGCCGTTCGTGGTCCCACCCGAGCGCGCCCGAGACCCGTCGCAGGCTCCCCCGCTCCGCTCCCCGCCGGGAGATCTCGACTCGGAAACCGACTCGGCCAGGCTCGAGGGGAGTCCAGTCGAACTGCCCGCGCCTCTTCGCCCGCAGAGTCTCGAGGAGCCAGTCCGGGGACTCGAGCGACGAGAAGATGAAGGTCTCGCCGGGCGGGATGGAGTCGAAAAGAGCGAGCACGGTCGAGGCTTTCTCGGCCGGCGAAAGAGTTTCGGCATCGACTGTCCGGGGCTCCGTCGGATCACTCATCTACCGTCTCCTTTTCATCGTGCTCGGGCGTTCCCGGGACGAGCGAACGCTCCAGGACGAGCACGGGCGCCAGGGCGAACCCATGCGTTCCGAGAAATCGCGTGAGCGGATCGTTCCACGGGACCTCGGTGCGGATGCGGTCGACTCCGAGGCGCGTGAGATTTGAGGCAAGTTCCTTGAGCATCGCCGAAGCGATACCGCGCCGGGCGTGCAGCGGATCCACCAGGATCGTGTCGAGCACGGCCACCGGCTCCGGGATGCCGAACTCGCCGTAGTGCACGGCCCCGAGAACCGCCCCGACCAGGACTCCTTCGTGCTCCGCGCCCAGCGAGACATTGACGTCCGAATCGCGGACTGCCCGCTCGAGCTTCCGCTCGTACCACATGCCGCGGTTGCGGCCGGTGATGCGCTCGTCCATCCGGACGAGCCGCGGCCCGTCGGAAGCGCGGAGCGTCCGGAGAGTCACGCCGTCGCCTGTTTCCATGCCACCCCCCTTGTTCCGAGCCGGACGAAGCGAAAAGCGCCCCAGATCCCGGCGCCGATCGCCCCGGCGAAGATCGAGAGCGGATGCCGGCGGATTTCGATCGGGCGTGCGCCGGACCCGCCACCTTCGAGCGCGCGCGCGAGGGCTGCGACGAGGCCGTCGTCGCCCGACAGGCCCCCGCTCACGAACACGACCCCCTCTCCGGCGACCGACCGGACCAGCCGGGCGAGCCGTCCCGCCATGCTGTCGTGCAGACCGCGCAGGATGTCGGCGGGCGCGATCCCGCGCGAGACCATGTTGATGACGTCGGTCTCGGCGAGCACCGCACAGATCGAGCTGACCGTCTCGGGCCGGGTCGACGAAAGGGACAGCGCGCCGATCTCGGCCTGCGCCACTCCGAGGTAGCGGGCGATCGACTCCAGGAACTGCCCCGACCCCGAAGCGCACTGACTCGTCATCTTGTAGCGAAGCACCCGTCCTCTCGCGTCGATCGCGAACGCGCGGGAGTGAAGGGCGCCGACGTCCAGAACGACGCGGCACTCGGGCTCGAGGTACAAGGCGCCGCGCGCGTGCGCCGTCATCCCGTAGAAGTGACCGGTCGAGAACGGGATTTCCTCCCCTTCCCCCGTCGTCGCGACGTACTCGATCGCGTCCACGCCCGCGGTCCGGACCGCTTCCTCGAAAGCCTCCTCCACGACCTGCGGGAGCGTGCGCCGCCGGACGCGACACAACGCGCGCCCCCGGAGCGTGATCTCGCCGTCCGTCTCCGACAGGACCATCACCTTCACGGCGCTCGATCCGACGTCGATGCCGCAGGCGACCGTCATGCCGCCCTCCGGGCGAAGTGAGCGGCGCCGAGCGCTCCCGTATAGATGCTCTCGGGCGAAATGTTGACGCGGCGCGTGCCGTAGTTCTCGTAGACGAGGCGTTCGAGCGCCGCAACCGCCGCCGGGTTCCGCGCAACGCCCCCCGTGAAGCTGAACTCCTCCTCGATTCCGCCGGACCTCGCGAGGAGGCTCATCGCCCGCAGGATGACCGCCCGGTGGAGGCCCGCGAGGATGTCCTCCCGCCTCTCGCCGAGCGAGATCCGCTCGCGCAGCTCGGCGCCCGCGAATACGGTGCACGTCGAAGTGATCCGCACCGCCCGCTTCGCGGCGAGAGCGATCGGCCCGAGCTCGTGGAGTCCCACGTTCATCTCGTCGGCGATGTATCCGAGGTACCGCCCGCAGCCCGCCGCGCAGCGGTCGTTCATCTGGAAGCTCGTCACGATTCCCTGTTCGTCGACCTGGATCGCCTTCGTGTCCTGGCCGCCGATGTCGAGCACCGTGCGCGTCGCCGGGAACATCACGTGCGCGCCGAGCCCGTGGCAGAGGATTTCCGAGCGGATCTGCTCTTTCGGAAAGGGCAGCCGCGCCCGGCCGTAGCCGGTGCCCACCTCCCCGGCGATGACCAGGTCCGTCGCGAGGGCACGGGCCGCGCCTTCCCGGAGTTCGGGAGGATCTCCGAGGCGTCGGAGCGCCGGACCGATGTGGTCGGCGAAGCCGAGCTCCAGCGGCTGGTTTTCCACGGTGACGATGGACTTGTCGTAGAGGCCCATCAGGACGTCGAAGCGGACTCCCCGGCCCCGGGCGGCGCGGGATGGCCGCGCGAGCTCCCCCGCGATCCGGGCGTACGCGGAGCCGGCGGCGTCACGGAAGAAATCGGAGCGTTCGCCGCCGTCACCGCTCTCGAAGCGCTGCTGCTCCTCCGCTCCCATCCGGTCGAAGAGATCGTGCAGGTTCTCGAGGAGGGCGCGACGGTCCCCGGAGGGCTCGGAGAGCTCGGCCTCCGCATTCACGCGCTGGCGGAGGAGCTCGAGCTGCCTCCGGCGCTGCTCCAGCCGGAACGCCGCGAGCAGCCGGTCGAGCGCTTCTCTTCCGGCGGTGATCTCCACCTCGCGGCGCAGGAGGTCGAAGCGAGCCGAGACGAAGGCCTCCGTGCGCGCGACCCCGGCCGCGAGGTCGTAGTTGGAACGTGAGTTCGTGATGCCGCGACCGAGCACGCCGCCGTCCTCGTCGAGGACGACGGCCTTCGTCGTCGTCGAGCCGAGGTCGATCCCGACGAACACTCTCATGCCCGCGTCCCGGCGCGCCGGGCGTCGATCATCTGGAAGTAGCTCTCGAGGCGGGTCTTCAGGTTGGCCGGCGAGAAGTAACGGGCATCGACCAGATCCGATTCGATGAATGCTCCCGGAACGCCCGTTTGCCGCTCGACCGCGCGCAGGATCGTCAGCTGTCCCGCCGAGAACGAGTTGCACGACTTGACCGAGTGGATGAGGAAGCCGTCCGCGTCGTACTCCCGGACGTAGCGCACGAGCATCTCGACGCGCGCCGGCAGAGAGAGGTTCGTGTAGCAGCCGCTGCAGTAGTCCGCGAGCGTTCCCAGCGGATCAGCGGGGTCGTGGCGGAACCCGCCGTCGTACGTGCCCCCCACCTTCGTGTAGGTCGACGCCACGACGACCGCGCCCTCGTCCGAGAACATCCGCCAGAAGTCGCGGAAGTGCGTCCAGTTCGGGGGGCCCTCGACGACGAGGCGGTACTTCTGGCGGTCGAGCGGGCCGGAGGGGGTGAGCGGCCCGAGCCCCTGCGATGCCCGCTCCTCGACCTCCTCGCGCAGTGCCGCGTAATACCGAGCGCCGTCCTCGGTTCCGCGGAAAGCGCTGAAGATCGGTCCCACGTAGTAGACCGCGCCGAAGTAAGCGTCGATCGGCGAGGGACGGCGCTTCGCCGACTCGAGCACCGCGACGAGATCGTCCTCCGACGAGGCGCTGATCGCGAGGCTCTGGCGCAGCCGGTCCTCGTCGTACCGGCGGCCGGTCACGCGCTCCAGCGCCGGAAGAAGTTCCTCCCGGATCTGCCTCGTGACATAAGCGCGCTGCTCCGGCGTCTCGCGGCCGTCCGCCTGATAGGGGACGTGGAGAAAGACCGTCGGACACCCGTATTCCTCGCGCAGGAGCTCGAACCACTTCATGAAAGTGAAGCACCCGGTGTAAGAGAGGAGGAGAAGGTCCGGCTTCGGGAGGCGCGTCCCGGTCGGGCCGACGTTTCCGGACCGGAGCATGCCGACGTCGCACTTCACGTAGGAGCAGACGTCTTCCGAGTGGCCCGAGCGCTCGGCCGCTGCGATGTAAGCCTGGCTCTTGCCGCGCATCGCGGACTGGAGCGCATTGATCTCGGGCAGCACCGGCAGTGCCCCGAACGAACGGATGAGCTCCGTCAGGTTTCCCGGGACGAACGTGTAGACGACCGGCTCCCCGGTCTCGGGCGCCTGCTCCAGCCGCCGGTAGTGGGCGGCAATCATCTCCTTCTGGAGAAGCATCGAGCGGTCCTTCGTCTCTACGCTCACTGTCCGGGGCCCCACAGCTTGATGGAGTCCGCGAACGTTCCGGCCTGCTCCCGAAACTGCTGGAACTGGCCGGTGTTCTCGGCGAACTGGAACGCGATGCAGGGAATCCCCGCGGCCTCGGCTCCCGCACGGAGCATCGGACGGTCGAGGAGAGCCGGGTCGCAGAAGCTCGCCGCCGCGAAGACGATTCCGTCCGCGCCCGAGGCCTCCGCCCGTCGCCGCATGAGCTCGCGTTTCGCCGCCGGGTCCGGCTCGTAGACCGTGGAGGTCGCGCGGGCGTTGCGCAGGAACGCCTCGGCGAGCGCCACCACGGGATCACCGTCCGTCGGGACGTCGTCGCCGAGCAGCCGGTTGCCGAGCAGGAAATCGTCGTCCACGATCGAGCAGCCGGCCCGCTCGATCGTCTTGATCAATCCGAGCGGGGGCTGCTCGCAGAAAGCTCCGACGACGATCACCCGCGCGCGGTCCCGCGGCGGGCCCGGACTCTCTTCGGTCTCCGCGAGGTATTCCTCCATCTTCTCGATGAAGGCCTCGACCGGCACGACTTCACCCGCCCGGAGCATCAGGAAGAGCTCCTCGGTCGGAACGCGTTCGGGGGACTCCCGGCGGACCTGATAGAGCGCCCGGATGAGCGCGCGGGCCCGGTTCTGGCTGGCGATCGCCTCCCGCCACGCGCGGTCGGTCGCGGGCGCCCCGGAGACGGCGCCCAGGTCCGCGGCGAGCCTCCGAATCTCCCCCGCCCAGAACTCGAGCGAGAGATGCGGATCGAAGACCTGCGGGAGATCCAGGTAGCGGACATACAGGTCCGGATAGAGGAGCTGCCAGACGCCGGAGAGGTTCCGGATCACGTCGCAGGTCGACGGAAACAGCATCGCGGAGAGAAACGACAGCCGCCCGGACTGCGCGAGCTCGATGACCGAGCGCGGCAGGTGGCAGATGTACGACTGGTAGAAAGCGTCTCCGCGGATGATCTCGATCTGCTCGCCGGCGCCGTGGACGCCCACCGGCAGGAGGCTGCTCGCACGGATCACTTCGCGTGGCGCGTAGACAGGAAGATATCCGGCCGCCTTGCGGCCCGGCCGTTCGGCGATCCATTCGCGCGCCGCGGTGAACTCGAAGTCCTCTGCCGCCCCGTGCGCCCAATCGACGAGCGCCGCACGGCGCGAGGTCACTGATTTCTCCAGACGGGCGGCCGCCTTTCGACGAATGCCGAGATTCCCTCGACCGGATCGACGTGCGACATGAGGTCCTTCAGGTAGAGCGACTCGAGCGACGTCAGGTTGTTGCTGAGGGCGTCGGCGAGCGGCCACCGGGAAGCGCGCCACGCGGTACGGATGGCGATCGCCGATTTCTGTTCCAGATTCTCCGTGAACCAGGTCTGGAGGCGGGCTTCCGGATCTTCGGAGCACCAGTCGGCGATCCCGAGGTGAGCGGCCGACATTCCGTCGATCGGCTCTCCCGAGAGGATCATCTGCGTCGAGCGAGCGCCGCTCACGCGCCAGGGCAGTACGATCGCGGCGATCGGCGGGAAGACGCCGAGCTTGATCTCCGGCACCGCGAAACGCGCCGTCGCGTCGCAGAAGACGACCCCGCACCAGAGCGCGAGCTCGAAGCCGCCGCCGAGGCACTGGCCACGCACGACGGCGGCCGTCGGAATCGAGAGCCCCTCGAGGTCCCCGAAGAGCCGGTGGAACTCGGGCAGGAGCCGAACGACTTTATCCGGGAGGTGTTCCTCGACGGAGGCGCCGAAGCTGAAGTGGCGACCCGCCCCCTCGAAGACGAGGAGCTTGCACGCGCCGGGGCCCGCCGAGATGTGCCCGATCCTCTCGCGGATTGCGGCGAGCATCTCCAGGTCGAGGACGTTTCCGTTCGGGCGGTCGAGGACGATGCGCTCGATCTGTCCCGAGCGTTCGGTCGAGAAGCGAACGGGTGAGCTCATGCGACTCCCTTGTCTCCATTCGGCGTCAGAACGATCCGCCGCGCCGCGCGGCGCGTGTGAACGTCCTCGAGCGCCTCGCGAAGCTGGGACATCGGACGCAACTCGGTATGGGAGACCACGTCCACCGATCCGTCGAGAACCCGCTCGAGGATCTTCGGGTAGAGATTCGGAGCGCATCCCCAGTTGCCGATCGCGCGTGCATCGAAGGCCATCAGGTGGGAGAGCGGGATCTCGACCGGCTGGAGCGTGAAGCCGACCACGAGGAGCGTCGCGCCCGGGACGAGCAGCGAGAAGGCGGCCTTCTGCCCGCCCGGCGTGCCCGAGCACTCGAATATCTTCCAGCCGATCTCGGGCGCGCCCTGCGCCCGGGCGAATTCCAGCATCCGCCGGCGCGCCTCCTTGGGGGCAACCTCGCGGCCGTCGATCGCGAGGCCAACGCCGATCCTCGAAGCATCCTGGAGCCGGCGCGGGTCCACGTCGACGCCGGCGAGCGCCGCCCCGCGCAGCGACGCGAGCTGTGCGACGTACGTACCGACGCCCCCGAGCCCCACGACGATGGCGAGTTCGCCGGCGGCAACACCCGAGCGTTCGACCGACTGGTAAGCCGTCGAGACGGCGTCGGCGACGACCGCGAGGTATTGCAGCGTCAGACCC
>JBKPMI010000023.1:0-3085 GCA_046732075.1 Acidobacteriota bacterium
CGTTCGAATACATGGTTGCGGGGGCAGGATTTGAACCTGCGACCTTTGGGTTATGAGCCCAACGAGCTACCAGGCTGCTCCACCCCGCGTCAGGAACGCGGACCTTAACGGATCGGTCCGGCGCGGTCAAGCGCGCCCGTGGTCAACCCGGCGGAAGCTTCTCGGTGCGCACGAGCGCCGGATCCCACCGGGAGAGCTCCGCAGTCGCCGCGTACGTGTCCTCGAGGAACGAAAGCAGCTCCGCGTCCGGATCGCGCGCGGTCCGGACGGCGTCGTAGGGCAGCACCCACTCCCCCATCGCTTCCGGAAACGTCGCCGCCTTCGACCGCAGCTTTCGTTTCGCGAACCCTTCCGGGGCGGGATACGCGTAGGCGTAGAACGCGGGGTAATCCGCGGGTCCGCCGACGTTGCCGGGCCAGAATCCGAACGCCGCCTGCTCGTGCGTGGACGCGTCGCGCACCACCCACTTCGGCATGTGCGGCTGCGTCATGTCCATGGGGGTCGCGGGGCGGCCCGAAAAGAGCGTCAGCGAGAGGTCGAAGCTTCCCCAGAAGAAGTGCACGGGACTCGCCTTTCCGAGGAAGGTCGACCGGAACTTCTGCATCACGCGGTGCGACGACGCGAGCGTTCGCCAGAATCGTCGCGCATATTCTCCGTCGTACGCGGAGTGCTTCTCGTCATCGGGAAGCGGGATACCTCCCGCGATCTCGGACGGATGGGGATGGATCTCGACCGGCAGGCCGAGGTCGTCCAGCGCTTTCATGACCTCGCGGTAGAACGCTGCCACGGTCTTGGGCGCGAGCGCGATCGCGCGCTCTTCGCCGTCGACCGTCGTCAGGATCAGCCTCTGGGCGATGAAGTCGAAAGACAGCGCGAACTGACGATCGCCGTGCGGGACGAGCGACGTCGTCAGACCGCGCGACGTGACGTAAAGCGTGCCGTTCCAGGAGTGATTGATCCACGGCGTCTGCCGAAGTCGAATCTTGCCGACGACCTGGGTCCAGAGGTGGAGCGTGTCGCGCGTATCCGCCCACGCCGCCAGCGGAATCTCCGGCCAGACCTCCGCGGTCACGGCGCGGGCTCCAGGAAGACCTGGTCGGCGTAGCACCAGAGCCAGTCCTCGCCGGGCTCGAGCGACTGGACGATCGGGTGGTGGATCGCCCGGTAGTGCTTCGTCGCGTGCTTGTTCTTCGACGAGTCGCAGCAGCCGACGTGGCCGCAACTCCGGCAGAGGCGCAGGTGGACCCAGGTATCGCCGATCTTCAGGCAGTCCTCGCAGCCGTCGGCGCTCGGCTCGACGTCTTTGATTTCCGAAACATGGGTGCAGGTTTCCATGGGTCCAAGCCTATCGCCGGCCCACCCCGGTGACTCGAGGGAGGAACCGGTGGGATCAGTTCGCCGGGGACGGCGCGGGAGTCGGGACGGGACCCGGGCGCGTGGGCGCCGGGGTCGGCTGGTTCTTCGTCAGGGTCCCCTCGGGGTAGAGCAGCACGACGTCCTCCGGATGGACGAGGTTCAGCTCCTCGCGCGCGACCTTCTCCGCCGGAAACTCCTCTTTGTCGGCCGCCTGGATCGCCGCGACGAGACGGGCGTTCTCCTTCTTTTCGTCCGCGATCTTCCGGTTGAGCTCCCGGACCTCCGCCTTCGCCTTTCGGAGCTCGAGGACGCGCCCGTCCGTGGCGAGGACCATTCCGAGGAGGATCGCCGACACACCGAGCGACACGAAGAACGTGGCCATCGGCCGGGGCTCGCGCCGCGGCGCCGGGTTCGCGCGGCTGCTCACGACGGGAACGCCTTCCGGCCCGCGAACACGCCCTCGCCCGCCAGCTCCTCTTCGATCGCGAGCAGCCGGTTGTACTTCGCCAGCCGTTCCCCCCGGGAGGCCGAGCCCGTCTTGATGAGGCCGGCGTTGACGGCCACGGCGAGGTCCGCGATCGAAGAGTCGCAGGTCTCGCCGGAGCGGTGCGACACGATCGTCCGGTAGCCCGAGGACTGCGCGAGCTTCACCGCCTCCAGTGTCTCACTGACCGTGCCGACCTGGTTCAGTTTCACGAGCAGCGCGTTGCCGACGCCGTCCGCGATCCCGCGCGCCAGGATCTCGGAATTGGTCACGAAGACGTCGTCGCCGACGAGCAGCATCTTCTTCCCGAGCGCGCGCGTCATCTCGATCCAGCCGTTGCGATCCCCCTCCGCGAGCCCGTCCTCGATCGACGCGATCGGGTAGCTCGCGGCAAGTTCCCGCCAGAACTCGACCATTCCCGAGGAGTCGAGCGAGCGATCCTCTCCCCGGAGCTCATACTTGCCGTTCTCGTAGAACTCGGACGCGGCAGGGTCGAGCGCGACCACCACGTCGTCGCCGGGCCGGTATCCCGCGGCCTCGATCGCGGCGACGAGGAGATCGAGCGCCTCCCGCGACGAGCCGATGTCCGGAGCGAAGCCGCCCTCGTCGCCCACCGCCGTCGAGAGGCCGCGCTTCTTCAGAAGACCCTTCAGCGCGTGGAACGTCTCGGCGCCTGCCCGCAGCGCCTCGGCGAACGTGTCGAATCCCACGGGGCAGGCCATGAACTCCTGGGGGTCCAGCCGGTTGTCGGCGTGGGCGCCGCCGTTGATGAGGTTCATCATCGGCACCGGCAGGGTCGTCCCCGAGGCGCCGCCGAAGGAGCGATAGAGCGGCACTTTCGACGCGGCCGCCGCGGCTCGCGCCACCGCGAGCGACACCCCGAGCAGCGCGTTCGCTCCGAGGCGCGACTTGTTCGGCGTGCCGTCGAGTTCGACGAGCGTCCGGTCGAGATGCGCCTGATCGCGGGGGAGATCGTTTTCGGCGGAGAGGAGAGCGCGGGTCTGACGGTCCAGGGCCACGTCCCCGAGAAGGACGGCATCCTGGCGGACCTCCTCGTCGCCGAGATGTGCGGCGCGACCGGCCGGACAGTCGGCGAGCTCTCGGAAGACCTCGACCGCGAGATCGGGCCGTTCCGCTCGACGCGCGTGGACCTCCCGCTCACGCCGGAGGAGAAGAAGAAGCTCGTCTCCGTGAAGGCGTCGCCGCCGAACACCTTTGCGGGCAAGCGCGTCGCGTCGGTCAACT
>JBKPMI010000024.1:0-16573 GCA_046732075.1 Acidobacteriota bacterium
TCTCTCCCGCTACTGCGGCGGCCTGCTGCTCGCGGCCACGAACCTGCTCTATCTCTTCAGCTCGATCTGGCTGATCGTCCTCTGGAAGACGGGAGTCGCGCATCCGCGCTTCTTCCTGGGCGGGCTCGTGATCCTGTTCGGGGTCGCAGCGCTGATGGCGTTCGCGTTCCTCATCGGCGTGCTGACGTCCTCGACTGCGGTGTCGCTGATGGTGACGTATGCCATCTTCCTGTTCGCGGCGGTCCTCGCGGGACACGACCGGATTGCGGCGGCGGTCTCGTCGGAGTGGAGCGCTCAGACGATTCATGCCCTCTACTGGATTTTTCCCAAGACAGCGGAACTCCTCCGGTCGACCGTCGCACTGGTCTCGGGCGGCCAGACGCTTCAACCTTTCGGGCAGATCAACAGTCTCGCGGTTTACGGCTCGACCGCTCTCTTTGGAATTGCGGCGCTCGGCCTCGCGGCCTGGCGCTTTTCGAGAAAGGACTTCTGAAATGAGAGCTCGGCGCATCGGTCTCGGTTCCCTGGCAGTCGCGGCGTTCCTGATCGCCGGCGCCGCCCGCCCGGCTCGTGGCGCGGGCCACGACGAGGCGCTCGCTCTCGTGCCCGCCGACGCCGCGTCCGTCGGAGTCATCCGGCTCGACGCCCTGCGGGCGAGCCCGCTGGCCGCGCGACTCTTCGCGGAAACCGACGACCTCGCAGTCGACGGCGATGCGGCCCGGTTCCTGGCGGAGACGGGCCTCCGTCCGCGGCAGGACGTCGATCTCGTGGTGGTGGCGGCCCTGGTGTCGCCGGAACGTCGCGATCCGCAGGGGCTCGTGCTCTTCGAGGGGCGGTTCGATCCGGCGCGACTCGAGGCCGCGATGATCGCGCGCGGCGGCGTGCGGAAAGAGACTCCGAACGGAAGCTACGTCTCGATCGGGAACCGGCGCGGAGAAGGGGGGGAGCCGGCGGCGGTCGCGGTCGTTTCTCACGGGCTCGTCGTCGCGGGCAATCCGCCGGCCGTCACCCGCGCCCTGGCCGATCACGCCGCGGGCGGAACGGCATTCCTCCGGGGCGAAGGTCTGGGAAAACAGATGCACCGCATTCCCCCGGATGCGTCGGCATGGGCGATCGTGGACGCGACCCGCGCGCCGTTCGCGGGTCGCTCGCGAGACTCCCGCGACGGAGACGCCGCGGAAAACCTCGTCGGAGCGATGAAGTCCGTCACCTTCTTCGTCTTCCACGCGACGGCCCGCGGCGATGCGGTCGAGCTCTCGGCGACCGGACTGACGCCCGACGCGGAGACGCGCGGCTTACTCGAGGATGCGCTGAAGGGGGTCGTCGCGATGTGGCGCCTCGCGGTCCACGAGAAATCGCCGGAGCTCGTCCCCATTCTGCGGAAGTTCGACATCGACAGCGACGACGAGGGCGTGAGCATCACCGGAACCCTTCCGGCGAGCTTCGTGAAGAAGATGATGGAGCACTCGCCGGCCGAGGCGCACCGGTAGGTCTTACCAGGGCACGTCCCGCCCGCGGCGGTCGATGAAGCGGCCGCTGTCGGACGGGCCCAGGCGCTCGATCGAGCGGAGCATGGCCTCGACGCTCTCCTCCGGTGTCAGCGGAGCGCCCGGACCTCCCATGTCGGTCTTCACCCAGCCCGGGTCGATGAGAACGCAGACGAATTTCTCGCGAGCGAGCTCGGAAGCGGCGCTGCGGACGTACATGTTGAGCGCCGCCTTCGCCATCCGGTAGGCGACCCATCCCCCCTCCGAGTTGCGGTGGATCGAGCCGAGCCCGGAGGAGAGCGCCACGACCGTGCGGCGCTTTCCGGCGCGCAGGTTGGGCATCAGCGCCGTCGTGACCCGCGCGGCGCCGACCGCGTCGATGTTCAGGGTGCGCTCGACGTCCGCGGCGACGAGATGGTCCACGGGGGGCCCGGCCTCTCCGATCGCGGCGGAGAGGACGAGGACGTCGATCGCCTCTCCGGCGAGCGACCTCGCGAGCGCCGTGACGCTGGCGTCGTCCCCCACGTCGAGCGTCTCGACACGCGCGCCCGTCGCGCGCAGTTCGCCGGCCCTTTCGGGCAGCCGGGCGGTGCCGATGACGCGCACTCCGCGCGCGGAGAGCGTTCGGGCGAACTGAAGTCCGATTCCCCGGTTCGCGCCGGTCACGAGCCACGTCGCCATGCCCCAATAGCTATCAGTTTTTCGGGTGAGAACGGAGAACGGATAGCTGATAGTTTCTCCCTCCGTGTCATCGCCAGCCCTCCTTCCTCCCGAGTTCCTCCTCCTCATCGAACAGAAGAAATTCGAGGAGCTCGAAGACCTCTGGACCCGTCGCATGGAGGAGACCCCGACGGACCTGCCGTTCTTCTTCGGACTCGCGGCCGCCGTCAAGAAGAAGGGGGGCGCGGAAGGAGCGGGCCAGGCCGCTTCGTGGCTGCGATTCCTGGCGGACTACCAGGGGGAGCGGGAGGACGCCGACGCGCGGATCGAGGTCCTCTCCGAAATCGTCCGGATGAGCCCGACCGACGCGCAGGCCCGCGCCGACCTCGAGGGCGCGCTCCGCGAGCGCTTCGCGGGTCACCCCGCGCTCGCGGCGGTCCTGACCCAGAACTCGATCGCTTCGGCGGCCGATCCGTCCGACGCGGCGCGCCGCGTGGCGCGGTGGCTCAAGTTCGTTCCGGGCGACGTGTACTACCTGGCGGGCCGCGGCGGCGGCCGGATCGTGGAGATGAATCCGGCGCTGGACGTCATCCGGCTGGAGGTCGGCGGCGCGAAAGTCCCCCTTTCCCTGGTTTCCGCCGAAAGGAACCTGGAGCCGCTGCCGCCGGGCCACTTCCTCCGCCGGAAAGTCGACGAGCCCGAGGCCGTGGCCTCCGAAGCGGCGAAGGAGCCGGCCGAGACAGTCCATCGGCTTCTCGAGAGCTTCGGCCGGCCGCTGACCGTCTCCGAGGTCCGCGACCACTTTTCGGGAATCGTGCCGGACGAGCGGTGGAGCTCGTTCTGGACGTCGGCGCGTCGCCACCCACAGCTCCTGGTCGGCGGCGCGTCGAAGACGGCGAAGGTGTCGTGGAGCGCGAGCGCCGGCGAGGCCGACGAAACCGTCCGGCGGGAGTTTGCCGCGGCCGACCCGCTCCACAAGCTGGACCTGGCGCGCAAGCACTCGAAGCGCTCGAAGGATCTCGCCGCCTTCTTCGCGGAGTCGCTGGCGGCGGAGGCCCGGGCGGCAACTCGCGACAACCCCGCGCTCGCCTGGGAGCTCTCCCAGGCCGCCGTCCGGCTGGCGCCCGGGGAAGCGGAGGCCTTTACCGCGGACGCCCTCCTCGCGTCTCCCGACCTGCCCGCCGTGATCTCCCGCATGCGGGACCACACGGCGCGCGAGAAGGCTCTCGCGGAAGTCCGCGCGCGCCGCGACGACTGGGAGGCGATCTTCCTCGCCCGCTTCGCGGAGGAGGAGGACGCACGCGCCCTGTCCGCCATCTACGATGCTCTCGCCGAACGCCCGGAACGGCGCGACGACCTCGTGCGCCGAGTCCTCCGGTCGCCGCGGCTCGCCCCCCGCGCCTTCGTCTGGCTCTGCGAGCGCCTCGACTCCGAGGCGTCGTCCGTGGTCGCGCCGTCGGCCCTTTTTCACGCGCTCCTCGACGCGCTCCGCCAGGACGAATTCGCCGCCATTCGCGCGCGCCTGAAGGCGTTCTTCGACCCGGGCGGCCTCGCCGTCGGGCTCGTGCGACGCGCGGAGTCCGAGAGCGAGGCCCGGGAGCTCCTGACCGCGATCTCCCGCGCCGGCGGCATCGAAGAGCATCGCCGCGCGACGGTGCGGGAGGCGCTCCTCATGAAGTATCCGGGTCTGCGCGCTCCCGCTGCGAACTTCGTCTACGGGACGGCCGAGGCGATCGACGCGAAGCGCGCGGAGCTGACCCACCTGAAACAGGTGGAGCTTCCGGCCAACGCCGAGGCCATGCGGGCGGCGAAGGAACATGGCGACCTTTCCGAGAACTTCGAGTACCACGCGGCGCGCCAGAAGCACGAGTACCTCTCGGCGCGGATTGCATCGCTTGCCGACGAGCTCTCCCGCTCCCGAACGCTCGACGCCGCGCGGATCGACACTTCCGAGATCCGCGTCGGAACGCGCGTCCTCCTGCGGGAGCTCGCGTCCGGGCGGGAGCAGGCCGCGACGATCCTGGGACCCTGGGATTCCCGGCCCGAGGAAGGCGTGTACTCCTACGAGTCGGAGTACGCGCGGCAGCTTCTCGGGAAGAAGACGGGTGAGCAGGCGCTCCTCCCCAACGGAGAGCCGGCGGAGGTCGTGTCGATCGCGCCCTGGCGCTGAGCGAACGCTAGGGGCGGGCGGGCAGACTCGCCGCCAGGATCTTCCGGCGGCGCGCGCCGGCGACGGCTCCGTGCGCCGCGAACACCGGCCCGAACAGGAAGTAGACGTACCCGGCCAGCCCGATCAGCCGTTCCGGCACCGTCAATGCGAGCGCGATCGACACGGCCCCCACCCCCGCGGCGAGGAGGTTGCGCCCGATGCTCGACCGCGTCTCGAACGTCTCGACGCGGTTCAGGCCCAGCGGTCCGCGCCGGCGATACGCGTGGACGTAGAGCAGGGCGAGCATCGAGAACACCGCGATCACTCCGCCTCCGTAGACGACGAAGAGTTTCCGCGCCTCCGCCGCCTCGATCCGGACGCTCTCCGCGGCCGGCACGTGCAGGATGAGCTGGTTCACGACGAGCGTGAAAAGGAACTTCAGCGGGTAAACGTAGAAGAGCACGACGAAGAGGAGCGCGGCGTTCAGCCAGACGGTCGCGCCGTCCTGGAAGCCGTAGCGCCGGAAGAAGACGAAGTGCTCGTGCCAGATGCCGATCAAGACCGCGAAGCAGATCGCGAACGCGAAGAATCCTCGCATCACGACCAGGAGGTCCGAGAAGGTCCGCGGCACCTCGAGCGAGACCACGAGCAGCGTCACCGCGAACGCGAACACGGCATCGCTGAAGCCTTCGAGCCGGCTGATCTCGCCGCCCCGCCAGCGGAAGCCGTCGGAGCTTCCGACTCCCGACGCGGCGAGGGTCTCCCGCAGAGCCCGGGTCACGGCCATATGCTAGCCGCATGATCCGAAAACTCGCGAAGGGCGGCTATCGACTGTACTCCCGCAAGAAGGACCCGAAGACCGGGAAGCGAAAAAACCTCGGCACGTTTTCGAGCCTCGCGGCTGCGAAGAAGCACGAGAAAGCGGTCCAGTTCTTCAAGAAGAAGTGACTTCCGCGGGCCCTCCTGGGGTGCCGCCGCCGACGCGCAGGAATCGGAGCGTGTTGCCGTCGGCGTCCCGGACGTACATCTCGCGGTTACCCCAGGTCTGATCCGTCGGCGCGAGCGCGATCGTCACGCCACGGGTGACCAGCTCCGCGTGGAGGGCGTCCACGTCGTCCACCACGAAGTTCGCGACTCCGCCGGAAACGCCGTCGCCCGGGAACGAGGACAGGTGCAGCCACACGCCGTCGCGCGAGACGCCGACATAGGCGGGGTCGGGCCCGGACTCGTCGGCGCGCGTCGCGAACTCGAGGCGGAAGCCGAGCGGACCGCAGTAGAACTTCTCCGCTTCCTCGGAGCGGGACACGTGAAGCAGGGGTATGGCGAGCTGGAGCAAGCGGTCGCGCCGGTTGCGACGATCCTCAGCCCTTGTAGACCAACGTCACCGTGTACTCGACGGGTCCGGGAGGGACGGGACCACCTCCGCCGCAGTTCGGAGCGTTCATCTTCAGCACCTGGGTTCGCATGCCCGCGGCGGCCGTGCCGGTCGCCGTCGATCCGACAGCGAGCGGCATGAGGTTGATCGTGCAATTGTTGTCGTCGACGCTGTCCACACAAACCTGGACGCCGAGAGTCACGTTTCCTGTGCTCTCGTTGAGAGTCACCGACACGGGGCCGGCGGCGGCCCGGAAACTATGACTGTCTCCGCTGCAGCTCGTGGGACCGGTGGCGCGGGTCATGCCCCGAAACGTCGTGGTGATGGTGCCGCTCGGCTGGGGCGAGGTGGGCGAGTCGCCACCGCCGCACGAGGCCACGGTTGCGGCCGAGATCGTCAGGAGGATCGAGCGCATGGCAGCTTGGGACATGAAGCGGATTCTATTCACCGCGAGCGGTGCTCGAAAGATCTCACGCCGTCGGGCTCGTCCGCGACAGTGACCACTCCGTCGCGGTCTCCCGGGCGACCTCCGAGAAGCGGCGGAACTGGATCGCATAGATGAGGAGGAGCACGACGATCGTCAGGACGAGAAAGATCGGGCTTCGAAACAGGAACACGGAGTAGCCCGCGGCGGCGAGGAGGGCCACCGTGAACCAATTGACGAGACCGATGACCTCGACCCGCGCACCGCGCCGCTGGAGGCGAATGTTCCCGCGCATCACCGGCAGGTAGCCCAGGCGGACCCCGCCGCTGATCCTTTCCCGAAAGGCGAAACGGTCCGGCTCGAGCAACCAGAACGCCATCGGCGGGAACGCCGACTCGAACAACGCGGCCTCCAGGCTCTCCTCGGATGGCGTCGTCGCCTTCGGGTCGAGGACGGGGCGGACCCGGTGGAAGATCCGGATTCCGACCGAGAAGTAGGTCCAGTTCCACTGGAGCGAGAGCACGGATTCGAGGGTCCCGATCACGACGAGGATGGCGACCGGCAGGAACTGAAGAACGGAGGGGCTCACGCGGGTCTCGCCGCGGAGCGATCGGTCCCTCCCCGAGTCTGCATCTCCTGCGGCAGGAGGCTGTCGTAGATGAATTCGTGCAGCGGGGTCGGTACTCCCGCCTGGCGCCCGAAGCGCACGACCGCGCCGTTCCATGCCTCGAGCTCGGACGGTTTGCCGGCCATGATGTCCCGCTGCAGCGAGGTCGTGCCGTCCGGCGCGAGCGAGTCGACGAACGCGAGCGTCTTACCGATGACCGGATCCTCCAGCGAGATCCGGCGGGCGCGCGCGACCGCGAGGATCTCGCGCATGCAGTCCTCGAGCATCTGGCGGGTCCGGGGCAGGGAGCGCAGGATTCCGACCGGCACTCGTGTCACCGCCCCCACGCCTCCGAGCGAGACGACGAACAGAAACTTCGCCCACAGTGCGGCTTGGACGTCGGCGGGCACCTCGGCGTTCACGCCCGCGCGCTCGAATGCGGCTCGCAGACGCTCGGCGCGCTCGCTCGGGCGGTTGTCCCGCTCTCCCAGCTTGACGAAGTGAACCTTTCCGATGCTGCGGATCCGACCCGGCTCCGTGACCCAGGACAACGTGCCGCACAGGCCCTCCAGGACGTGCTCGGGACCCAGCTCCGCGGCCAGCTGCGACGACGCTTCGACCCCGTTCTGCAGCGGCACGACGAACGTCTCCGGACCGATCATCGGCCGGATGGCGCGGGCCGCGTCCGGCACCTGCCACGTCTTCACCCCGACGAGAACGGCGTCGACGGGTCCGGCTTCGCCTGGAGCGTCGGTGGCGAGCGCCGGGCGGATCACGGTCTCGCCGGCGGGAGTCTCGATGAGCAGTCCCCGGCTCCGGATGGCCTGGAGGTGGTCGCCCCGCGCAATGAAGACGACTTCTTCCCCGGCGCGCGCGAGCTGCCCGCCGAAGTAGCCGCCCGCGCCCCCCGTGCCGAAGATCGCAATGCGCATGGGAACGTTCTATCTCAGAAGACGGGTCCTGTACGGACTGGCGATCCGATCGAGCGGGAAGGACGGTTTGCTATCGCTCGTACGACAGGAAGACGTTCCCGTTGCTGAAGGTCTTCGACTTCGTCTGCCGGAGGGTGACCTTCTCCGAGACACCCTCGAACATCGTCCGGCCCTTTCCGAGAACGACCGGAACGACCACGAACTGGTACTCGTCGATCAGGCCCGCCTTCGTCAGGGCAGAGACGATGCTGCCGCTTCCCAGGATGACCATGTCTTCGCCCGGAGCCTCCTTCATCTTCCGGACTTCCGCCGCGAGGTCACCTTTCACGACTCGAGTGTTGTTCCAGTCCGCCCGATCCAGGGTCCGGGAGAACACCACCTTCGGCAGGTTGTTCATCCGCTCAGCGACGATCGGGTCGCTCTGTCGGGCGTCCGCCGTCGGCCAGTACTTCACCATGAGGTCGTAGGTCTTCCTGCCCATGAGGAGCTCGCCGCCGCCCCTCGCGTTCTCCTCGACGAAGGCGCCGAACTCGTTGTCCGGTTGGGCAGTGTGGGCCCACTGGATGTCGCCGTTCTCGCCCGAAAAGTAGCCGTCGAGCGACACGCCGTTGAAAACGGTCAACTTTCGCATCTCGCTCCTCCCTCTACTTCAGCACTCCGAGACGCTCCAACAACAGAATGAGACCGACGAGCAAGAAGAGGCCCCCGAACAGAACGACCTGCGTCGTGAGCCGAATCCGCGTACACCGGTCACACTGAAATCGCAGAAGCGAGTCGTCCGGCGCGATCGCCGCTCTCAATGCGTGGAGAGCTCCGAGCGGTCCGGTGACCTCCGGGCCGAAGAGTCGGCCTTCGGAGGGCTCGTACCACTTCTGGCAGCGACGGCAGATCCGATGCTTTTTCGGGTCGGGAATTCCCTCGATCGGCATGGCGGACCCTCAGACGGACACTTTACGAACCGCTCCCTTCGGTGATCGCGAGCGCGTCCACCTCCACCTGGAATTCGGGCCGGGCGAGCGCCTGGACTCCGACGAGGGAGCAGGCCGGAAGCGGTGGATCTCCGAGATGGCGCCTCACGGCCTCCTGGATCGGCATCGCCTTCTCAGGGGTGTAACCCACGACATAGATCGTGATCTTCACCAGGTCGGCTGCAGAGCAGTTTGCGGCGGAAAGCGCAACCTGCAGGTTGCGGAATGCTCCGTCGAGCTGGGCCTCCAGGCTTCCGTTGCCGCAGACTCTCTGCTGCGCGTCCACCCCGACCTGCCCCGACACCGCGGCGATTCGCAGGTGCGAGCCTTCCGCGACCACGACCTGCGAGAAGAGACCGCTCCAGTCCGGCAGCTCCGGCGGGTCGAGGTGAGTCCGCGTCACCGGTTTCCCCTCTCGGCCGGAAACAGCTTGCGAAAAACTCGGGGCGAAGCGCCGCGGTAGATCGTGCTGTGCTTCAGATCGGCCCGGGGTTCGAAGTACCAGGTCAGATCTTTCGGCGCGGCGGAGCGCAGGACCTCGACGAACGCCTGCATCGAGTCCCCCCGATCGTCGTCGCCGGCGACGGACAGATACAGGGTCCGCCCGAGGAGCGAGCGTCCTGTCCACCGGTCCCGGGCGCCACGCACCAGGGCCTGGGCGTTCCACCACAGACTGGGGCTCAAAGCGATGTAGGTGTCGAACAGCGCGGGCTCGAGGAGAAAAGTCTCGACGACGAAGAGGCCCGCCAGCGACTCGCCGACGATGGCGGTCTGGCCGTTGCCGCGAACACGCCGACCGATTTCCGGCATGAGCTCGTCGCGGATGAATGAGCGGAAAGCGGCGGAGCCGCCGACTCGCGGCGCGATCTTGCGGTCCTCTTCGACCTCGGTGGGCCCCGTCATGTCGCGGCGCCGTTCGGTGTTCTCGATGCCCACGACGATGACCGGGCGCATTTCCCCCGCACGGATGGCGACGTCGACGTCGCTGGCGACGTGGGGAAAATCCTCCTCCATTCCACCGTCGGGCATGTACAGAACGGGATAGCGCGCATCGCGCGACCTTTCGTAGCCCGGAGGCGTGTAGAGGTTGATGCGTCGCGTCTCGCCGAGCACGCGGGAGTCGACCGTGAAGGTCTGATGCGGCGGAACCGGTTCGGAAGCGGGGGTCGACGCGATCGCCGCCGGCGCGGGAGCCGGCGCGGCTGGGCCCACGCCGCGGCATCCGAGCACCGCAACCACCGACAGGAGCACGCCGACGAGCGGCCGCGCGGAAGCGAAGCTAGTCCGCGGCACGCTTCGTCCACTGCCACAGGCCGCCGATCACCTCGGCCGGCAGGCGGGAGCCCATCTGCCGGGCCGCCAGCACGATCTGGCCCCGGTGATGTCCCTCGTGAGCCACGAAGTACGTGAGCACGTGACCCACGTCGAGCGGCAGGTTTCGCCAGACGTAGGCCGGCGTCGCCGGAATCCTGCCGCCGGAGCGGAGTCCCAGCCGGAGAAGCGCTTCGATCCCCCGGCTGCTCCGGTTCAGCGCCGCGATCAGCTGGCGGCGGGTGACCTTCCGGCGGTCCACGGAGGGAGGAACCGGAATCCCGTGAGGTCGCGCGAGAGTCTTCAGCCAGGTGCACCGCGAGTTATGGAGATGGCCGGCCAGCATGCCGATCGTCTTCCGCTGGACTCCGGGCACCGGAGCTTCCCAGATCGCGTCGGGAACGTGTCGGACGAGAAAGACGGTGACCCGGTTCGTGGTCCGCCAGGCCGCCCGGATGGTTTCGGAGAGATCGGAATTCTCGGGCGACGGGCCCGTCGCGACCAGTCTCCTCACGTCTTGCGCATCCAGACGCCCCACGTGACGGGCCCCGCGACGTCGTTGCCCAGTGGACGGCCCGCCAGCTTCAGGGCCAGTTTCATCTGACCGTGATGGTAGCCCTCGTGCCAGAGCATGTGCTGGAGCAGGAGGATGGGATGGTCGTAGTGAAGGTCCATCTCCCGGCCCGCCTCCAACCGGCCCCGGACCGCGTCCCGCACGGCCCGGGCGCTCTGGACCAGCATCTCGGCGATGCGGTCCGGGTCCCGCTCGGCCGCCCACTCTTCGTCGGGAAGCTCCGTCGCGAACTCCGGGGCGTCCTCGAGAACGAAGACGAGCCGCACGTAGTGAATGTGCGTGAAGAGCTGCGCGACGGATGGACTGCTCTCCATGGCCCGGGTGTCGAGCCCGCCGTCCGGAAGCGCGCGGAGCAGGTTGAGGAGGATCGTGTTGTTCCGATCCCAGGAGTCGAGAAGAACCTCGAGGAGGCCGGCAGTGCTCAAGCGCTGCCCGGCCTCGTGCTGATCGTGGAAAGCATCGTCGCGACCAGTTCGTGTTCGTCGCCATTCACTCCGAGAACCTCGGAGAGACAGACGGTCAGACGCCGTCCGGCGCGCACGACCCGGCCGCGAGCCAGGAGCCGCGGCGCGCTGGCCGGCGCCATCAGGTTGATCTTGAACTCCACCGCCAGGACCTCGTAGCCGGGAGGGGTGAGCGTGAGCGCGGCGTAGCCGTTGGCGGAGTCGGCGATCGCGGTGGTGGCGCCGGCGTGCATGTAGCCGTGCTGCTGGGAGAGCGCGGGAGAGAAGGGAAGCGCGATGTGCACCTCGCCCGGCTCGACGAGCTCGAGCGAGGCGCCGAGAGTCGCCATGAGTCCCTGCTGCGCGAAGCTCGCTCGGACGCGGGCCGCGAAGTCCGGATCCGACGGTGTCGGGCGATTCGTCATTCCGGTGAGACTAGCCGAACCCGGCCGGAGCGCTCAGCTGCGGTGTGAACGGCCCCCGAACGCGATGATGGAGCCGTCCGGGTCTTCGACGTAAAAGTCCTTTGTTCCCGCCGCCGTCGCCGCCAGCGGCTTCCGAATGGTCGCGCCGTTCGCGACGCACTGCGCGTAGAACGCCTTGATGTCCTCGACGCCGGCCGCGGCGTCCAGATGTTCGTGCTCGCGCCGGTGATGGCGATCGAGCGCGCGAGGTCATCCACCAGGAACTGCGGGCCGAGGGAGGTCAGCCGCGGCCTCGTCTCGGTGGTCTTCATGGAGCCTCCGTGTTCCGGCGTTCGCGAGATTTCATCTCCCGCGCAGCACGCTGGCAAAGCGGACACCGAACCCGTCCGGATCCGCGATGGTGAAATCGCGCAGGCCGTAATAGCGGTCGGCCAGTGGAACGATGATCCGGGCGCCCATCTCGTTCACCCGCTTCCAGTACTCGTCCACGTCGGAGACCATCACGCGGACGTTCGCCAGGGGGAAGGGCGGAGGTGTGACCGGCGCCGCGTCCGGGGCGTCACGGAACGCGGAGAGCTCGGCGAGAAACAGGCGGTGATCCTCCCAGGTCAGCTCCACGAAGTCGCCGCCGTCCCGGAGGAGCTGGAACCCCAGACGCTCGTAAAACTCGACGGAGCGTCCGATGTCCCGAACGACGATCTCCGTCACGAGTTGTTCGGTCGGATCCACGTAGCGGCTCATCGGGGGTCGCGGCGAGCCGGGCGAGTTCGATGCAACGCCACGTTAGCCGCGAGCGGACCTCGACCGCTTCAACATGGCCACTCCCATCGTGACGGTGAAAGCGGCCGCGGCGACCAGGTACCACGTGATCTCCCCGGTCCGGCGGTACCTCAGGATCACTGCAAACACCGAGAACGCCGTGGTCAGAAACCACAGGAGCGCGACGAGCCGGCCTGTCTTACCCGCGGGATCGGCCATCAGCTCTTGGCTGCCAGAGGCGACCAGTACTTCAGGGCCGCCGCGATTATCACGATAGCCGTGGCAATCGGCAGAAGCTTCGTGGCTCCGAAGAACAATGTCATCAGGAGGAGCGACAGGCCCGCCCCCGTGACTGCCAGGGGTCTCCACCAGGCGAAGGGCACCCAGATTCTGGCGGCTGCCAGGGCTGCAAGGATCAACGCTCCGCCGCTCGTGACCGCCAGGAAAAAACCGGGAAGCGGGAAGCCGGTGGACGTCATCCGTCCCAGAGGTCCATGGTCTCCGATGGACCAGGGCCAGGCCCATCTCAGCAGTCCGCCGAACGTGCGTTGAGCCCCTTCATCCAGCGGAACCAGGTACGACGCCGCAAAATGAGCCTGGAGAGCAAGCAGCACGACGAATGCCCACCTCGTCATGAGAAGGGCTCAGTCATGGTGGAAGTAGAAGCGGTTCCCGTCCAGATCGTCGACCGTGAACTGCCTCAGGCCCCACGGTTTCTTCTCCAGGGGGTCCACGATGTTTGCTCCGGACGACGTCAGCTCGGCGTACGAGGCGTCGACATCTTCCGCGAAGACCCAATGAACGGCAGGTGCGAACGGCGGCTTAGTGCGGCGGAAGAAGATCACGCTCTCTCCCCGGGAAACGGCTCCGATCTCCTTGTCCGGATAGAGCCAGCCGATCTCGAAGCCGAGAGTGTCGCGATAGTAGTGCTGCGCTCGCTCGACGTCCTCAACGGGAAGCTCGGGCACCGGCGGACCGATCGCGGATAGGCGCTCTCTCCTGCTCATACGCACTCCTCATCCGAAAACGCATGGCGCGGCCGTCTTCATGCTACTCCCCGACGATCGCGGTCTTCCGACCAGCGGAAGAGAGGCTTCAGCGTGTGAGGAGAGACGCCACCCTAGCCTCCGCCCGCGGGTGCAGCTCGGGCGGGGCGCCGTAAAACGCGCCGGCGGTGCGGCCGGTCCGGTCGAACAGGAACAGCGTCGGAACGGCGCTGATGTCGCCGAACGCGCGCGCGACGTCGGGTGACCCCATCGCCCACGTGAGCGGCAGGTCGAGCGACTTCGTCAGCGTGCGGACGGCCGGCTCCTCGGACTCGACCGCAATCGCCAGCACGACGATCCTGTCGCCGTAGCGCTTCTTCACCTCACCCAGCCAGCCGAGAGTCCCGCGGCACGGCGGGCACCACGTCGCCCAGAACTCCGCCAGCACGACCTTGCCGGCGAGGTCCGCGCGCGTCACGGTCTTCCCGTCCAGCGTCTTCAGCGCAATCGCCGGAAATTGCGCGATCTCGCCGGCCTTGGCGGGAGCGGCCTGCGCGCGCGCGGCGTCGGTGCGCCCGGCGAGCACGAGGTCGATCATTCGCTTGAGATCGGCGCGGAACCGCTCGTGAGCGGCCGGGCTCTTGAGCGGCGCGTAGCGGCCGCCCTCCTCCTTCGCCCCCTTGCCGTAGAAGCCGAAGTCGTTGGGCGTCGCGACGAGTACGTCGTTCACGAAAATCGCGGGATACCGCGTCACGCCGAACCGCTTCGCGAGCTTCGAGTCGCCGTAGTTCTCGGATACGAAGCGCGCTCTGCCTCCGAACTCCTCGACGACCCCCTGTGCCAGCAGACCTGCCGGGTCGGAGATGTTTCAGGTGTACGGCCAGCGGACGAGCGTGACCGTGACGCGCGGCGCGGGCTTCGGCGCGACCGGCGTCGCGGGCTCGAACGCCGCGAAGTAGCGGGGCAGGACGTCGGACGCAAGGATCGCGGCGGTCGCCGGGCTCCGGCCCTCTCCCCCCGCGGCCTCGTCCCGCGCCGCTTCCACGAAGAGCCGGCCGATCGAGTCGTCGAACTGCTGAGATGCGAGTTGCGCGTCGATTTGGTCCAGTCGTTTCCCGAGCGCCGGTCCGGAGAGCCGCGCGGGTGCCTTCCGCAGCGGGGCGAAGCGTTGGGCCGCCTGGAGGTATCGCAGCAGAGAGCCGTACCGCAGTCCCGCGGCGTCGAGCTCGCGCGCCTCCTTCAGCGCGGCGTGCGAGAGGATGAAGTCGCGATGGTTGTCGATCGAGGCGGGCGGCTTGTATGCCGCCAGCATTTCCCCCTCGAGGCGGTCGATCTCGCCGGCGAGAGAACGAATGGGCGGCGCGGGCTTCGAGGCCGGGGATGAAATCCTGCGGCAGAACGCGGCGAAGTCGCGCTGCGCCTGCGCGCTGCCGATGTAGAAGAGGCCCGCGTCCGGCATCGTGTTCCGGCCGTACTCGAGGCTCGCGTCGTAGAAGATGCGCACCTGCGGGAGCGCCGCTTCGCCCATCGCGCGGACGACCGCGGGCTGGACTCCCGCGAGCGCGGCCGGCGACGGAGTCTTCAGGTCGGCGCGAAGGACGCCGCCCATCCGCTTCCACTCGGCTTCGAAACCGGCGTCCGTGTGCGCCGCGGGGGAGAGCGCCTGCAGGTACTGCGAGCCGGAGAGGTTCACGCCCGCCGCCGCGAGCCGCTGCAGGGCGAGAAACCGCCGACCCTTCCGGTACGCCTCGTCCGCCCGCGCGATCACGGGCTCCGTCGCTTCCTTGGCCTGCTTCCACATCTCGTCCGACGACTTGTTCGACTTCAGGAACTCCGACCAACGCGCGATCTCGGCGGCGATCGGGTCTGGATTTGGCACGGCGCCGACCGACAGGAGCGTGGCGGCGGCGATCCCGACGAGCGCAGCAAGCGCGCTCCGGGATCTCTTTTTGGAGAGGCGCATCGGCACGGGATCGTACGACCCGGCAGCGGAAAGGTTTGGCCGGGGGCGGGACGAGGTCAGCGTTTCCGCGGACGGCCCGCCGGTTTCGCGGAACCGGAACGCGGCTTGGGCTCGCTCGCGGCGTCGTGGACGCGTTTGCGCTTCCTCTCCAGGAGCCGAATCGCCTCCTCGAGGCGACGCTGGCGCGTCTCCGGTTTCTTCGCCTCGACGATCCACCGGACGTAGTCGCGGCGGTAGGTCGGCGCGAGCTCCCGGAAGAAGCTCCGGGCCGCGGGATGGGCGGCGAGCGCGCGCAGGATCAACGGCGGGACGGGGTCACGGACGTGGAGGCGCGCCGCGGGCGGCGCGACGTCGGCCGGACGCTTCGCGCGGCCCGCCGCCGTCATGAGGCCTTCCGCCACCATGCGGTCGAACCGCTCGAGGTTGGTCTTCGACCAGTTTTTCGAGTTGGTGCGCGGGGTGAATTTCTGCTGGTAGAAGTTTTCGTCGACCGGGTGCACGGTCGTGTCGATCCAGCCGAAGCAGATCGCCTCTTCGACCGCTTCCGCGTAGCGCACGGTCGGCTTCCCGGAGCGCTTCTTCGCGTAGACGAGCCAGACTTCGGGCGCGGTCGCGTGGTGGCGCTCCAGCCACGAGCGCCACTCCGCGCGGCTCTCCGCGCGGAACCGTCGGGGTTCAGTCCGGCGTCGCGGGGGCATTCGCCTCTCCGAGCTTTCGCGCAACGGCGTCGAGATAGTCCACAGCGGCCGCCTCGGCCGCGCGGGATCGCCGGAGCTTCGAATCACCGTCCCGGTCGCGCAGCTCGCGGTAGAGCGCGACCGCGGCCCGGACCGCGCTCACCAGGTCCCGCGCGTCGTAGCGCGCCACGGTTTCCCGCATCTGCCGGGCGCGCGCCGGCGCGTCCCTCTCGATGCGTCGCACGCCGTTCGCCGGCGCTCCCGCTTCCCGCAGCGCGAGGGGCCCGAGGACCGTCTCGCGCAGAAACGCCGTGAAGTCCAGCGCCTCGAAGAGCTCGCCCCGGCCGATCTTCGCGGCGGCGTAGTGCACCCACGTCCAGAACCGATCCTCGATCCACTGCGGATCGGGGTCCGGCCATGCGGCCGTCCCGGCGTCGAGCGCGGCACGCGTCCGGCCGTCACGGTCCCAGAGGAGCACCGGATCCTCGACGCGAACCGCGAGCTCGTCGGGAGTGAGGAACTTCAGGTCGACATGGACGACCGGCGGCCCGTAGAGGCAGATCAAGAGCCGTGGCTCGCCGACGTGCTCTCCGGTGAAGGCGCAGAGGAGCGGTCCGAGCTCCGCCGCCAGGCCGGCGCGTCTCTCCCGCACCGCGTCCGCGCGCGAAGGATCGACAACCACGACCAGGTCGAGGTCCGAGAACTCGTCCATCGCCCCGCTTCGGAACGACCCGGCCGCGGCGAGCCCGAGAAGCACTGGAGTCCGGCGGACCCCCGAAATGATCCGGCGCAGGAGATCGCGAGCCGTGTCCGCCAGCGTCGCCGGCCAGCGG
>JBKPMI010000025.1:0-2735 GCA_046732075.1 Acidobacteriota bacterium
AACCACTCGTTTCCGGAAGGCGGTCGTTCGCGGTCACGGTCCCGAAGATCGAGGTCCACGTGCCCGAGATCCGCGTCCAGGCTCCGAACGTCGACGTCAACGTCCCGCCGATCGACGTCCGCGTCCCGGAGGTCCGGGTTCGCAGGCACGAGGTCGTCGTGACCGACGGGAAGATGGGCATGCCCGCGCGCGTGATGGTCCTCCCGCCGGCCGACACTCCGGTGGTGCGCGGCAACGTGGCCGGCGACTTTCTCGCGACCAGCGGAACGAGCAGCTACCGCATCGGCGACGTGTCCGGAAAGGTCCGGATCCTCACCCACTCCGGGGAGATCCAGGTCGGCTCGATCGGAAGCGGGGCGGAGGTGAAGACGCTCGGCGGAGACATCGAGCTCGGCCCCATCCGGGGCGACCTGGCGGCGCAGACGCTCGCCGGCAACGTCCGCGCGATTTCGGTCGCCGGGACGGCGCGGGTGGAAACCTCCGGCGGCGACATCCGGATCGACCGGGTGGAGGGCCCGCTCACGGCGCGCACCGGAGGCGGCGACATCGTCGTGCCCCTGGTGATCGGCGGGGTGGATGCCCGCACCGCGGGGGGCGACGTCCAGATCGCGGTTGCCGGCCGGCAGCTTCGAGAAGGCGTCTCGATCGTCAACGGCGGCGGCGACGTCAACCTGACGCTTCCCGCCGACTTCCGCGGAAACGTGGAGCTGACCGTGACCGAGGCCGACCCGGACGAGATCCCCATCCGTTCGGACTTTCCCGAGATCACGATCTCCCGGCGCGAAGGGACGGTCCGGGCGACCGGCGCGGTGAACGGCGGCGGGCAGAAGGTCCGGGTGCAGACGACTTCGGGAGCGATCCGCCTGCGGCGTGGACCGGCCGCGTCGAAATAACCGTAACCGCGGGTCTCCCTCCCGCGTCCAACAGACTGACGCATCCCTCCTTTGGGCGCGACGCGAGTCGCGCCCCTCTTTTTGTGCCCGCTCCGACCCTCCTCCCCGGTTCATCCGGGGTTCATGGCCCACCCGAAAAGATGACCGAGAGGCGGCTTCCCGGCCGCGGGAGGAGGAGCGAAACCGTGGGAGTGAAGGAAACGCTACAAGAAGAAGCAAAGGCGCTCGCCGAGAAGGCACGAGATCTCCTGGCCCAGGAGGGGCGCGATCTGCTGGCGCAAGCGAAAGAGAAGCTGGACGAAGAAGTGGAGAGCGTGAAGCAGAAGGCCGTCGACAAGGTCTCCGAGGTCGTCCGGGAACAGACCGACAACCTCTCCGAAAAGGTCGGCGGCGCTCTGCGGGGAAAGAAGAAGTGACGGTTCGATTTTTCGAGGAGGTCCGATGAACGTCCGCGTCAAGTCTCTCGTAGGAACCTGTCTCGTCCTGCTCCTGGTGTCGGGCGGAGTCGGCTCGGCCGCCGGGAAGAAGGACAAGGTCGATCTGAATACGGCGTCCGCGAGCGAGCTCGAGGCGTTGCCCGGAATCGGTCCGGCGCTCGCGAAGAAGATCGTGGACAACCGCCCGTACTCGTCCGTCGCCGGACTGTCGAAGGCCGGGGTGTCCGACGCGACCATCGGCAAGATCCGCGGGATGGTGACGGCCAGCCGCTCGCGCGCGGAGGCGCCGAAGGCCGAGCCGGTCGCGAAGAAGGAGTCGCGGGAAGCCCCCCGCTCGACGGCGAAATCCGAGGCGAAGTCCGAGGCGAAGTCCGCGCCCCCCGCCCGCGGCGAAAAGCTCGACGTCAACACGGCGTCGGCGAGCGAGCTGGAGGCGCTGCCCGGTGTCGGCCCCGCGACCGCGAAGAAGATCGTGGCGAACCGGCCGTACTCCTCGATGTCGGACCTCGAACGGGCCGGCGTCTCGGGCGCGCTCCTCGACAAGATCCGCCCCTCGATCAAGGTGGGCCGCGCGGAGACGACGTCGCGGGCTTCCGAAAAGAAGGCCGAGACGACGACGGCCCGCGAGCCCGCGCGCACCGAGAGCCGCGAGAAGCCCGCGCCGGCGCCGGCGGCGAAGAGCGAGGCGCGCCCGGCCTCGAGCGGCCCCGTCGACCTGAACACCGCGACGGTGGCCGAGCTCGAGGGGTTGCCCGGAATCGGTCCGGCGTACGCGAAGCGGATCGTGGACAACCGTCCCTACGCGTCGGTCGCGGATCTTTCGAAGGCCGGGGTCCCGGCGTCCACCATCGACAAGATCCGGTCGCAGGTCCGCGTGGCGCCGTCGCGCGCCGCCCGGTCGGAGTCGAGCGACTCGCCGGTTGCCTATCAGCCCCCGCCCGCGCCCGGAATGGTCTGGGTCAACCTCGACACCAAGATCTTTCACCGCGAGGGGGACCGCTGGTACGGCCGCACGAAGCACGGGAAGTACATGACCGAAGCGCAGGCCGTGCGCGAAGGGGACCGCGTCTCGCACGCGAAGGGAGAGCCCGAGAAACCGTAGCCCCCGAAGGTCTCCAGGATCACCGGGCCCGCGTTCGCGCGGGCCCTTCCATTTTCAGCGAACGAGGAGGTACTTCGTCTGCCGTGGCAGGACCCAGGAGACGCGGCCGCTCTCGTCGAGCATCGCGTCCTCCTCCTGCGCGGAGCGCACGGCCTGTCCGTCCCACTCCGGGACCGGCGTCGTCGCCTCGAGCTCAATCGAGAACCACGTCGAAGGAAGAACCTTCACGTCGCCCCGGCCCGGCACGCCCTCCTGCCGGTCCCACAGTCCGATGATCGGCCCGGCGCCGTGGCCGTGGTCCCC
>JBKPMI010000026.1:0-2303 GCA_046732075.1 Acidobacteriota bacterium
GTGCGGGAGCTTGCAGAGCTCCGCCGCGGAGAGGACGTGCTTCGCGCGGAACGCGGGGCGCAGGTGCTCGACCAGGTGCGGGCCCGTCGTCATCTGCGTCGCCTTGTAGTCCGCGGCGGTCTCCTCGCGCGGCGTCATGTCGGGCAGCGGCGACGGATCGTCGGTCGCCGCGCCGGCGAAAAGCTCGCCGGAGGGGCGCGCGACCTTCGCGACCTGCCAGAGCGCGCCGCGGCGGGTCCTCCCGAACGACGCGAGCGCGCCGGCGTATGCGAGCCGCACGAGCTCGTCCTCCCGCAGCGCGCACCGCCGCGCGAGGTCGTCCACGCTCGCGAACGCCCTCCGTTCCTGTTCCGCCTCGATCGACTTCCCCGTCGCCTCCTTCAGCCCCTGGACGTAGCGCAGGCCGATCCGCACCGCGCCCTCCTCCCACCGGCACTTCCAGCCGGACCGCGTCACGTCGATCGGCCGCACCGGCGTGCCGTGCCGCTGCGCGTCCTTGACGAGCGTCGCCGGGTGGTAGAAGCCCATCGGCCACGAGTTCAGGATCGCGGCGTAGAACGCGGCGGGGTGGTGCGCCTTCAAATACGCGCTTGCGTATGCGATCAGCGCGAACGACGCGGCGTGGGACTCCGGGAACCCGTACAGCGCGAAGGACGTGATCGACTTGACGATCTGCTCCTGCGCCGGGCCGTCGATGCCGCGCTCGGTCATCCCCCGCCGCAACTTCGCCTCGATGGCGGTCATCCGCTCCTGCGAGCGCTTGAACCCCATCGCGCGGCGCAGCTCCTCCGCCTCGCCGCCCGTAAACCCCGCCGCGACCATCGCGATCCGCAGGAGCTGCTCCTGGAAGAGCGGGACACCCAGCGTGCGCTTCAGGATGGGCTCGAGACAGGGGTGCGGATACTCGACCGGCGCGATCCCGCGCCTCCGGTCGAAGAACGGATGCACCATTCCGCCCACGATCGGGCCGGGCCGGATGATCGCGACCTGGACGACGATGTCGTAGAACGTCTTCGGCGCGTGTCGCGGGAGCGACGCCATCTGCGCGCGGCTCTCGACCTGGAAGAGGCCGACCGTGTCCGCCGCGTTCAGCATCTTGTAGATCGCGGGATCGTCCGGGGGCAGGTGGGCGAGGTCGACCTCGACGTTCTCGTGCGTCCGGATCATCGGGATCGCCTCCTCGAGCGCGGCGAGCATGCCGAGCCCGAGCAGATCCACCTTGACCATTCCCATGTCGGCGCAGTCGTCCTTGTCCCACTGGACGACGACGCGCCCCGGCATCGACGCGGGCTCGAGCGGCACGACCTCGTCCAGCCGTCCGGCCGCGATCACCATGCCGCCGGAGTGCTGGCCCAGGTGGCGCGGCCGGTTCTGCACCTCCAGCCAGAGCCGCATGAAGTGGCGCGTCCGCACGTCTCGCGGATCGAGGCCCGCGGCGGTGACTTCCTTCTCCAGCTCCGCGATCGGCTCGCGGAGCTCCCCGAAGTTCCAGCTCGAGAGCTGCTTCGAGAGCCGGTCCACCTGCGTGGGGGAAAAGCCGAGCGCCTTCCCGACCTCGCGCGCCGCCATGCGGTCGCGGTACGTGATCACGTTGGCCGTCATCCCCGCGCCGCGCGCGCCGTACTTCTCGTAGACGTGCTGGATGACCTTCTCGCGCTGGTCCCCGGACGGAAGGTCGAGGTCGATGTCCGGCCACTCGCCGCGCTCCTCCGACAGGAACCGCTCGAAGAGGAGCTCCATCTTCACCGGGTCGACCGCCGTGATCGAGAGCGCGTAACACACCGCGCTGTTCGCGGCGGACCCGCGGCCCTGCACCAGGATCTTCTGCTCGCCGCAGAACCGGACGATGTCCCAGACGATCAGGAAGTAGCCGGCGAGGTCGAGCTTCTCGATCAGGTCGAGCTCCCGCGCGATCTGCGCCTGCGCGCGCGCGGTCAGCGGCCGGAACCGGCTGCGCGCCCCGTTCCACGCGACCTTGCGGAGAAAAGACGCCGGCGTCTCCCCGGGCGGCAGCGGGTAGTCCGGAAACCGGTATCCCAGCTCGGCGAGCGTGAAGTCGAGCTTCTGCGAGAGCTCCCACGCGCCGTCGATCGCGTGCGACAGGTCCGCGAAGAGCCGCGACATCCCCGCGGCGTCGCGGAAGTGCCGGTTGCGCTGCGCGGCGAGGAGCGCCCCGGCGCGGTCGAGGTCGGTCTTGTGGCGCAGCGCGGTCATCACGTCGTGGAGCTCCTTGTCGCGCGGCCGGGCGTAGCGCACGCCGTTGGTCGCGACGAGCGGCAGCTTCCGGGACCGCGCGAGGTCGG
>JBKPMI010000027.1:0-2015 GCA_046732075.1 Acidobacteriota bacterium
GACCCAACCTCGAGGGGCTGTTCGGGAAGAAGGTCCAGCTCCAGGACGGCCGGACGATCGTCGCGGACGAGAGCTACATCCGGGAGTCGATCGTCATGCCGAATGCGAAGACCGTCGCCGGATTTCAGCCGATCATGCCCACGTTCCAGGGCCTGATCAGCGAGGAGGGTCTCCTGCAACTCGTGGCGTACGTGAAGTCGTTGTCGAAGGCCGCGCCGTCGCCCGAAGGGGTCGCGCCGCCGGTCCAGAATTCTCCGCCCCGGAGCGAGGCGAAGAAGTGAGCGCAGTGACGGCTCCGCCGGCCGTGGATCTCCCGGCCGAACCGCGCGTGAACTACCTGAACTCGACCTACGGGTTGAAGTCCTGGCTCCTGACGCGAGACCACAAGCGGATCGCGCTCCTCTACCTGGCGTCCGTGACCGTCTTCTTCTTCCTCGGGGGGCTGTTCGCCGTGCTCATCCGGCTGGAGCTCCTCACTCCGGCCGGCGACCTCGTGCAGTCGGAGACCTACAACAAGCTCTTCACGATGCACGGGGTCGTGATGGTCTTCTTCTTTCTGATCCCGGCCATCCCCGCGGTGCTCGGAAACTTCCTGATACCGATGATGATCGGGGCGAAGGACCTCGCCTTCCCGCGGCTGAACCTCCTCTCCTGGTACATCTACGTGGGCGGCGGCCTCTTCACGCTCTGGTCCATCGTCCACGGCGGAGTCGACACCGGCTGGACGTTCTACACGCCCTACTCGACGACGTACTCGAACTCGCACGTCATCGTGACCGCGGTCGGGATCTTCATCACCGGCTTCTCGTCGATCCTGACCGGATTGAACTTCATCGTGACGATCCACACGATGCGGGCGCCGGGTCTGACATGGTTCCGGCTGCCGCTCTTCGTGTGGTCGCACTACGCGACCAGCCTGATCATGGTGCTCGGGACCCCGGTGATCGCGGTGACCATCCTCATGGTCGGAGTCGAGCGACTCTTCCACCTCGGGATCTTCGACCCGCGGCTGGGCGGGGATCCGATCCTTTTCCAGCACCTCTTCTGGTTCTACTCACATCCCGCCGTCTACATCATGGTGTTGCCGGCGATGGGGGTCGTCTCGGAGCTCGTCACGACGTTCTCCCGCAAGAACATCTTCGGGTACAAGTTCGTCGCCTTCTCCTCCATGGCGATCGCGGTGCTCTCGTTCCTGGTGTGGGGCCACCACATGTTCGTGTCGGGCCAGTCGGTCTACGCCGGGTTGATCTTCTCGATCCTCTCGTTCCTCGTGGCGATTCCGTCCGCGGTGAAGGTCTTCAACTGGACGGCGACGATGTACAAGGGCTCGATCTCGTACCGGACCCCGATGCTCTACGCGTTCGGTTTCATCGGGTTGTTCACGATCGGTGGGCTGACCGGGATGTTCCTGGCGGCCATCGGACTCGACGTGCACGTGCACGACACGTACTTCATCGTGGCGCACTTCCACTACATCATGGTGGGCGGCACGATCATGGCGTACATGGGGGGCATCCACTACTGGTGGCCCAAGATCAGCGGCAAGCTGTACCCCGAAGGGTGGGCGCGATTCTCCGCTCTCGTGATCTTCGTCGGCTTCAACCTGACCTTCTTCCCGCAGTTCATCCTGGGATATCTCGGAATGCCGCGCCGGTACCACGCGTACCCCGAGGAGTTCCAGGTCTTGAACGTCATGTCGTCGGCGGGCGCGTCGATCCTCGGCGTGGGATACGTCGTTCCGCTCATCTATCTGATCTGGTCGATGCGGTACGGAAAAGCCGCGTCCGCGAACCCCTGGGGCTCGACCGGCCTCGAGTGGGACACGCCCTCGCCGCCGCCGACCGAGAACTTCGCGGTCACTCCCGTCGTGACCGGCGACCCCTACCAGTACTCTCCGGAGGAGGTCGAAGTCGTTGGCTGACACCGCCGCCTCCGCGGCTTCGACCGGCCACGCCGGTCCGCACGGACTCCAGCACCACTTCGACTCGATGGAGCAGCAGCGCGAGGCTTCATCC
>JBKPMI010000028.1:0-5071 GCA_046732075.1 Acidobacteriota bacterium
TCGTCCACGTTGTAGCGGTCGGCGTACTCGCGGCCGATCGGCGAGTCGAGGTCGACCTTCACCGGGACCATCGGGACGAGCAGGGCCTCGAAGTCGAAGGCGGGGTAGAGGAGCCCGTCCATCCTCTTGCAGTTGCCGCACTCCTTCCGGACGAACTCCAGGAACACGAACTTGTTTTCCTTAGTGGCGCGCTGGATGGCCTCGTCGGCGCTCGTCGCCCAGAGGACCTTGCCCGGGCCGAGCGCGGTTTCCGAGGACATCGGGGCGCCGGAGTCCGGCGTCGCCGGGCGCGCGGCGGCGGCCGGCTGCGGGGCCGGCGTGGTCGCCGGCGGGGGCAGCGCGAGAGCCGCGAAGAGAACCACGGGAGCGAGAGAAACCAAAATCGACCTCCGATCGGGTGATGCCCGGAAAACCAGTCGCCGGGTGCGCGAATTCCCCTCGGGAGCGGGGAAAACGTGGTGCCCAGGGACGGAATTGAACCGCCGACACAGGGATTTTCAGTCCCTTGCTCTACCAACTGAGCTACCTGGGCGCGGCGCCGATTCGGGCGGCGCAGTGTATCGGAATGGGCACGGACCTGCAACGCTCGCGGCTGGCGCCGAGGCGGTCGGAATTCGACCCGCCGATAAGATTGCGCCGTGATCCTGAAGGTCGCCAAGTTGGGCGCGAAGCCGCTCCGCGTGCGGTCGCGGGACGTGGACGCGAAAGCCGTCTCCCGCGGCGACTACGAGGCGTTTCTCGCGGACCTCGAGCACACGATGCGGGAGTACGACGGTACGGGAATCGCCGCGCCCCAGGTCTTCACGCCGCTCCGCATCTTTCTCTACGAGGTCAATCCCGAGACCCGGCAGAAGAAGGAGAAGAGCGTCCCCCTGACTGCGCTCTTCAACGCGAAGTACGAGCCGGTCGGCCCCGACAAGGAGGAGGATTCGGAGGGCTGCCTCTCCGTTCCGTTCCTCTGGGGAGGCGTCGTGCCCCGCTACGAGACGATCCGGGTGCGGGCGCTCGACCGCTCCGGCAAGCCCGTGGACTTCGAAGCGTCCGGCTACCACGCCCGCGTGCTGCAGCACGAGATCGATCACTTGGACGGCCTCGTCTACCTCGACCGGATGCCGGACATGAAGTCGCTCGCGTACACGGTGAAGTTCGGCTGAGCGACGGCGGCGCGGTCCCTTGTGAAAACTTTCACAAGCCCGCTCCCGTGTGGGAGAATCCCCGCGCCATGGCCCCCTCCGGCAAGGGCAATCCGCTGCCCGCATACGATCCGAAAGCCGCGGGAGGCGGCGCGGACTTCTTCACGACGAAGCTCGAGACCATGGTCGCCTGGGCCCGGTCCAACTCCCTGTGGCCGCTTCCCTTCGCTACCGCGTGCTGCGGGATCGAGTTCATGTCGGTTGTCTCGTCGCACTACGACCTGTCCCGGTTCGGCGCCGAGGTGGTCCGCTTCTCGCCGCGGCAGGCGGACCTCCTGATCGTGGCCGGCACGGTCGTCGACAAGCTCGCTCCGACCCTCCGGAAGATCTACGACCAGATGCCGGAGCCCAAGTGGGTCATCTCGATGGGGGTCTGCGCGTCGTCCGGCGGTTTCTACCGCGCGTACCACGTGACGCAGGGGATCGACGAGATCGTTCCCGTGGACGTGTACGTTCCGGGCTGCCCGCCGACGCCCGAAGAGCTGATGTACGGCATCCTGGAGCTGCAGCGAAAGATCCGCTCGGGCGAGAAGTCCCGCGACGATCGGTCCGCCGCGAGGGCCGCGGCGCTTTGAGCACCGTCGAGACCGACCTCCTCTCCGCGCCCGCGCAGAGGATCCGGGACCGCTTCTCCCGGTCCCCGCTCTCCGACAAGGTCGAGGTCGTGGACCTCGACCTGCCGACGGTCGAGACGTCGCCCGCGACCTGGCTCGAGGTCGCCCGCTTCCTCCGCGACGATCCGGACTTCCGGTTCGACCTCTTCCTCGATCTCGCCGGGGTCGACAACCTGAAGCGCCGCGGCCGACCCACCCGCTACGAGGCGGTCTTCCACCTCCTCTCCGTGTCGCGCGGCGAGCACCTTCGCGTGAAAGTGCTTCTGCCGGACGGCGCGCCTCCGAGCCTTCCGACGGTCTGCGAGGTGTGGCCGGCGGCGAACTGGTTCGAGCGGGAGGCGTTCGACCTTTTCGGCTTCGACTTCCCGGGGCACCCGAACCTGCGCCGCCTCCTCGTCCACGACGCGTTCGTGGGACACCCGCTCCGCAAGGACTACGCCCCCGGGCAGCGCTGGTTCTACGCGGAGGAAGACATCCGGATGCCGGATTGGGCTTCCTCGACGGACGAGCGCGCCGGGCACTTCGAAACCTCGACGCTCTCGATCGGCCCGTCGCACCCCGCCACGCATGGGATCGTCCACCTCGTCGCGCGCCTGGACGGCGAGAAGATCACGCGCGCCGAGACCCAGATCGGCTACCTGCACCGCTGCTTCGAGAAGATGGCGGAGACCCACACCTGGAACCAGGTGATCCCGTTCTGCGACCGGCTGAACTACGTCTCGGCGATGATCAACGGCGTCGGCTACGTCCGGACGGTCGAGAAGATGCTCGGCGTCGAGGTCCCGGATCGCGGCCGCCTGATCCGCACGATCCTGTCCGAGTTCTCGCGGATCATGGACCACTGCGTCTGCATCGGGGCGAACCTCGTCGACATCGGCGGGCTCACGAACTTCTGGTACCTCTACCAGCCGCGCGAGGGGATCTACGGCCTCCTGGAGGCGTGCTGCGGCGCCCGGCTCACGGTGTCGTACGTCCGCGTCGGCGGGCTCGCGATCGACGTCCCCGAGGACTTCGTGCGGCGCTGCCGGTCGCTCCTCGAGTACATCCCGAAGTTCCTGGACGACGTGGACGTTCTGGTGACCCGCAACAAGATCGTGCGGAACCGCCTCGCGGGCTCTGGCGTCGTCTCGCGGGACCAGGCGGTCGCGTGGGGCTTCACCGGTCCGATGCTGCGCTCGAGCGGAGTGGCCTACGACGTCCGGCGGGCCCGGCCGTACGACTTCTACGACAAGTTCGACTGGGACGTCGCGATCGCGAACGACGGCGACAACTACGCCCGCTACCTGGTCCGGATGGAGGAGATGCGCCAGTCGCTCAAGATCATCCGCCAGGCGCTCGACGTGTTCCCGGACTCGGGTCCGGTCAACTCGGACGACTGGCACGTGGTGCTGCCGCCCAAGGACGCCGTGTACCACGACATGGAGTCGCTCATCTTCCACTTCAAGCTCATCATGGAGGGGATCCGGGTCCCGCGGGGAGAGCGCTACGACTGGATCGAGGGCGCCAACGGCGAGCTCGGGTTCTACGCCATCTCGGACGGCGGCGCGGGGCCGTATCGCTTGAAGCCGCGCCCGCCGTGCTTCCCGCTCATGGCGGCCTTCGAAAAGATCATCATCGGCGGGCCGATCTCGGACGCGGTCGCGACGCTCGGCACTCTGAACGTCATCGCGGGGGAGCTCGAGCGGTGAGCGGCGTCATCGACGTCGGCATCCGCGATACCCGCAAGCTGACGCTCGCCGAGCGGCTCTACCTGCCCGCGATCTTCAAGGGCATGGTGGTCACGATGCGCCACCTGGTGCGGAACCTGACCCACCTCCGCCGGCTGCCCACGATCCTCTATCCCGAGAGGAAGCGCGACTACTCCGACCGGTTCCGCGGCAAGCACATCCTGACGACCCGCGACGACGGGACGTTGAAGTGCGTCGCCTGCTACATGTGCGCGGAAGCGTGTCCCGCGGAGTGCATCACGATCGTCGCCGGCGATCATCCCAAGCTCTCCTACGAGAAGTACCCGGTCGTCTTCGACATCGACATGCTGCGCTGCGTCTTTTGCGGGTTCTGCGTGGACGCGTGCCCGAAGGACGCGCTCTGGATGACGCGAAACTACGAGCAGGCGTTCTTCACCCGGGAGGAGGCGATCTTCGGCATCGACAAGCTGATCGCCAAGCCCGGGCTGCCCGTGAAGGACGGCGTGGGATACCGCCCCTACTACCCGGGCGACGGCACGCGGCCGCCGGGGGACGCGTCGAGCTCCCCGGTCATCCCGGGGGACGGCGAGCGCGCGAAGCTGCGCGAGAAGGGGCTGGACGTCCACCACTCCGAGGGCGCCGGACCGCTGAACGCGGCGAGCCCGGCGGCGAAGGCGGAGAGGGAGAGAAAGCTGGCTTCCGGCTAGGCCCTCTCGACTCGAACTACTGCGTTGTAATCGGGTTCCTCGGACTCGGGGTCGATATTCGACGGCGAAAGCAGTGACAGCCCTTCCGGCCAGTGGACCTCCAGGTTGCCCGGCTTCATCGGCGCGACCTTCACGAACCCGCGGAACTCGCCCGAGTCCGACACCAGCCGGATCGACGTCCCGTCCGGGAACGACAGCCGCCGGGCGTCGTCGTCGCTCATCAGCACGTCGTAGCGCGCGGCGCCGGTCAGGGGATCGACGCCCCGCTGCACCATCGAGTTGAACTGCTTCCCTCGGCGCGTCGAGACGGCGAAAAGATCTCCTCCGCGCGGCTTCGCCAGCGGTAGCCCGACCGTCGCGAACCGGGCACGGCCGTCGGGCGTGTCGAAGCGGCCGTCGGCGTAGAGCGTCTCGCCGCCCCACTGCACGGAGTCGCCGCGCTTGCCGAGCTTCTCGATCCCGGCGTAGAGCGGGATCGCGCGCGCGATCTCGTCGCGGATCGCGGCGGTCGACTCGAACCGGATCTTCTCCGCCTCCGCGGGCCGGACCCGCGCGCAGACTTCTCCGAACACTTCCCACTCCGGCCGCGCGCTTCCGATCCGCCGGCCCGGGATCTCGGGAGAAAAGATGATGCGGCGCTCGGTCGACGTTTCGGTGACGCCGCCCGGCATCTCGTACCGCGTGGCGGCCGGCAGCAGCAGCACGGTGTCCGACGGCTCCACGAGCATCGCGCTGTTCACCACGATGTCCTGGTGGATCCGGAGCCCCGGCCGCGCGAGCGCGGTACGGTTGCGGGTCGCGCCGGACAGCGTCTCCAGAAAGTTCCCGCCCACGATCCAGAAGACGTCGATCTCTCCGGCCGCCGCCGC
>JBKPMI010000029.1:0-9662 GCA_046732075.1 Acidobacteriota bacterium
CGCCGCAGGCGACGGCGTATCGGACCGCCGGAGACCGCCGCGCGAGGAACGGCCCGAGGGCGGCCGCCACCGCCGCGACGAGGACGCCCTGCCAGAGAAAGTGGAACAGCGCCCAGCCGAGAGCGGTGAAAAAGGTTCCGGAGAACCAGGCGGATGCGGTCATCCCTTTTCCCCCTCGATTTCGTTCAGAAGCTGGCGGATCCGATCGAGCTCCTCCGGCGAGGCCCGGCGGGAGGCGAGCGCGCGCATCACGAGGCGCGAGGACGATCCTCCGAAAGCGCGGTCGAGAAGGTCACCCACGATCTGCTGCTCCGTCTTCTCGCGGGGGAGCTTCGGAGCGTAGACGTGCGCCCGCTCGCGTTCGTCGCGGCGCACGAGCCCCTTCTCGGTCATGATCTGAAGGAGCTTCAGGACCGTGGTGTAGCCGGTCGGCCGCCGAGCGTCCAGAGCCGCCTGGACCTCGCGCACCGTCGACGGGCCCTCGTCCCACAGGACCGCGAGGATCTCGAGCTCGGACGGCGTGGGTCGGGGGGGGTCCTTCGTCATCTTCACGGGATACGCAAACGTAATACGAAGGTTTTCGTAACGGAAGAGAAAAATTTCCAGCGGGCGGTGCCGAATGAAATTAGGCGAGAAGCGCCTTCCGCCGAATTATTTCTGCCCGAGCAGGAAGTCGAGACGGGCGCCGGGATCGAATTCCTCGGGCGGGTGGGCGCGCCGGAAGAGCCGCATCCGGGCGATCCCGCGGAGCGTGACACTTCCATCCTCGACGCGCAGGATCGCCCCTTCGCGGAGGCCCACGACCGGCTCCTCGTTCTCCTCGTGGAACTGAGCGATGCGCTCCTCCCGCGTCTCGCCCATGTGCGTAGAGGCCGGATCCGGGTCGAGGTAGTGCGGGTTGATGCAGAAGGGGACGATCCCGAGCGCCGAGAGGCTGGGCGGCTCGACCACCGGCATGTCGTTCGTGGAGCGGATCGTGACGCCGGCGACGTTGGAGCCGGCGCTCGAACCGACGTAGGGCATCCCATCCCGAACGCGGCGGCGCAGCGGAACGAGGACGTCCTCCTCGTACATCGTCTTCAGGAGCCGGAAGGTGTTCCCGCCGCCCGCGAAGACGGCCTCCGCGGCCTCTACCGCTCGCGCCGGATCGGGCGCTTCATGGACCGAGTCGACCTCGAAGCCCATCCGTCCCAGGCGCTCGCGGACCCGGGCGGTGTAGCCGTCCCGATCCTTCAGCGCCCAGGGGAAGAAGAGGACCCGCCGAACCGGACCCAGGAAATCCCGGATTTCCGGCTCGGCGTGGTCCAGGTAGCCCGTCCCGTGGACGTTCGAGCTGCTGATGAGGAGCACGCGCATGTTCCGGGCAACGCGGGCACCCCACCCGATTCTTTCGCCTAAGTTCCCGGGACCTTCCCGATGAGCGACTTCACGTCCTTCCCCGTCGGGATCGCTTCGCACGTGCAGACCGCCGTGTGCTTGAAGTTGGCCGGGCAGGTCTTGATGCTTCCGTCCACGCTCGAGTAGAGGGGGCAGTTGGTCACCAGCAGCGGGCGCTGCATCGGGAGTTCGCCGTCGGGGTCCGCCTGGTAGGCGACTTTCGCGCCCGTCCACTTCGGATAGCACTGAACGCCGTCGTCCCGCCATCCCGATGCGCACGGCTTTCCGACGAAGCCGGGCACGGTGATCTCGTAGCCGACCGGCACGTCGTAGCAGAGACCGCCGTAGAACTCCTCGCCCGGCTTGCAGCGCGAGTCCCACGGCCGGCGCACGGCGCTCGTCCCGCCGTTGGGCCCGGAGGTGAAGGTGAACCGGTCGTGCTCGGCGTTCAGGGTGATCAGGGCGGGCGCGGCGGCGAGGGCCGAGGCCATGTTGCCTGCTTGCACTGAGCCGACCTGCATCATGAACGTCCGCGCCACCGGATCGACGACCTGGACCGTCCCGGCTCCGAGCGGGGATGTCACGGTCCCGTCGCTCTTGATGACGAACTTCTGACTCTGGTCGTCCTTCCACGCCCAGACGCCACCGAGCGAGGAGAGGTTCACCGCATCGTCCGAGTCCGCGAGGAAATTGCAGTCCGACGTCGCCGCGCTGTTCGCCTTGACGCCGATCGCGAACGGGATCGTGTCGTACGCGGTCGTGAAGACGTGGACCTCGCCCACGATCTTTCCGGTCCCCAGCGTCTTGACCGAGATGGTGCACTTCTGCCCGGGCTGAAGCGTCTTGCCCGCGCAGTCGGAGCTCGGAATGATCGAGCAGCCCTGGAACGGAGACGATGTGATCTCCGTGATCGTCGTCGCGTTCTGGACCGTGAGCTCGATCGTGCGGACGTCGGACGCGGAAGCCGGTCCCGGTCCGAAGTCGACTTCCTTCACGTTCGACGCGAGATCTTCCACCGAGCAGGAGCCGTACTTCGCGAAGCTGTAGATCATAGAGGCGAAGCCCGTGGGGTCGAGTGACATGAGAAGCGTGTAATCGAACTGACCCTCGGTTTTCAAAGTGCCCATCTCCCGGGCGGAAGCGTTGGACGCGGCGAGGCTGGTGCCCTTCTCCCCGGCCTTGCCCGCGACCGACCAGATGTTCGAGGGGAGATTTCGCGGGTCGGTGAACTGCTTCTTGAGGTAACTCTTCACGGCGGCCTTGGCAAACGCCTTCGCGTTCGTCTTGACCGCGGTCTTCACGCCGACGAGCGTCCCCTTGATTCCCGTCTTCGCCGCGACCTTGGCTGCCGTCATCCCCACCTTCGCCGCTTCCATCGCACCCGGGCCGCCGAACGGAAACGAGAGCATGTTCGCCGCGAAGCTGACCGTCTCCACCGTCATTTCCGTGACCGCGGCCGCGCAGGCCGCTTCGTTCACCGCGCAGCCCGCACCGCACGGGAACGGATAGTCGGAGGGGCACTTGCTCCAGCAGATCGGGCCGACGCCGTCATAGTCCCGCGGGCATCCCTCGTAGCAGAGACCCGCGTCGTAGGAGAGACCCGCGCCGCAGCTGGGAACGATTCCGGCGTTCCGGGTCGAGGTCTGCTTCGTGCAGGAGACGCCGATGTCGGGCATGCCGGCGGGGCAGTCCGGCGAGCAGATGCAGCAGCCGACCTTGTGGAAGTTTGCCTTGCACTTCGGGTAGTAGACGGCGCCGTCTTTTTCGCAGTTGCCCCGTCCGTTGTCGGCTTCGCACCGCGCGATCATGCCGTCGTCGTTCAACCCGTCGCCGAACTTCCAGGGATAGCCCGCGCCGCGCCCATACTCGGCCGGCTTCGCGCAGAACGCTCCATCGTCGCGGAACCCGTCCGGACAGCTCTGCCAGCACACCGGACCCACTCCCTTGTAGCCGGCCGGGCACTTCGGGTAACAAAGTCCGGCGTCCTTGTCCTGGGTGCTCGAGCAGTCGGTGGGAACCGTTCCGACGCCCCGCCCGTACGACTTCTTCCAGCAGAGGTCTTCCTGCCCGGACGGAGCCGTGCCGGCCACCTCCGGTGGGGCGCCGGGCGCGGGTGCGGCCGCGCCGCCCGAGCGACTCACGAGAGCGCCCGTTTCCTTCATCACGTACAACGCTCCGCCCGGGCCGGCCGCAACGCCGGTGCCGCCCGCATCCGTCGCGATCCACTGGCCCGCGGCCCAGCGTTGGATCTGGGAGCCTCCGGGCGCGGCCGTCGTCGAGACCAGGTAGACCGTGCCGTCGGGACCGACCGCGATGTCTTTGCCGCTGCCCGGCAGGAGCTCCCAGTTCGTCCGGTTCCAGCGCCAGACCTGATTGTTGGCGTTGACGGCCCAGACACTTCCCGCCGGGTCGACCGCGAGTCGAGTCGCTCCGCCGCCAATCGGCCGCCAGTTGTTCCCGTCCCATTTGAAGGGAGTTCCATTCACGTCGAGGACCCACACGTCGCCGTTGGCGCCGATGCCGATGTCGATCGCCTTGCCCGGCATCAGGTCCCAGCTCGAACCGTTCCAGCGGAAGATCTCGTTGCCGTGGTTTACGACCCAGGCCTTGCCGTTGGGATCCACGGCGATCCGCCAGGCGCCTCCGGGAACCTGCTGGAACCCGCTCCCGTCCCACCGATAGATGCTGTCGTCGGGTCCGATGATCCAGACGACACCGTTGGCCCCGACCGCGATGTCGGCGGCGTTGCGGTTGCCGAACGCGATCCAGGCTGACTGCGAAGCCGGGGCGGGCGCCGGAGCCGGCGCCGGTCGAGGCGTGGGGCGACGATCGTCCTCGGGCAACCGGGGATCTGCCAGGGCGGCGTGGCCGAACGTCAGAGCGATCAAGATCGTGAAAGCTCGAACCAGCTGCACTCGCCGTGACTGCATGCTCGCTCCTTATGAAATGAGAGAGCGTGCGCCGGAAGGGCGCGCGCGCGGGGGAATCCCGGATGTTCGATCAAGAAGGAACCCTTCCCACGAGCGACTTGACCTCCTTGGACGTCGGTTGCGCCTCGCACGTGCAGAGAGTTTTCTTGAAGTTCGCCGGACACGCCTTGTTGCCCTGGACGGGAGAGAACGTCGGACAGTCGGTTACGAGGATCGGCCGCTGCATGGGGAGCGTGCCGTCCGCGTCCGCCTGGTTCGCGAACTTGGGACCCGTCCAGGGCGGGTAGCACTGCACGCCGTCGTCTCGCCACCCGATCCCGCACGGCTTCCCGACGAAGCCGGGCACGGTGATCTCGTAGCCGACCGGGACGTCGTAGCAGAGTCCCGCGTAGAACTGCTCACCCGGCTTGCAACGCGAGTCCCACGGGCGCCGGACGGCGCCGCCGGTGTTGCTTCCGCCGACGAGTGTGAAGCGGTCGTGCTCGGCGTTCAGGGTGATCACGGCGGACTGTGCGCCGGCGGCGAACGCGAACGTTCGCGCCAGGGGGTCGATGATCCGGATGGTGCCGCTTCCGAGGGGCGACGTCACGCTCCCGTCGCTCTTGATGACGAACTTCTGGCTCTGATCGTCCTTCCACGCCCACACTCCGGCGAGCGAGGAGAGATTGACGGCGTCGTCGGCGTCGGCAAGGACCGCGCAGTCCGACGTCGCGGCGCTGTTCGCCTTGACGGGAATGGCGAGCGGAATGATGTCGTAGGCGGTCGTGTAGACGTGGACCTCGCCCGCGATCCTGCCGGAGCCCGAGACCTTCACGTTGATCGTGCACTTGTCGCCGGGCTTCAGCGTCTTACCGGCGCAGTCGGCGTCCGGGATGATCGAGCAGCCCGAGAACGGGGACGAAGTGACCTCCGTGATCGTGGTCGGGTTCTGGACCGTGAGCTCGATCGTGCGAACGTCTGCGGCCGACGCCGGGCCCGGCCCGAAGTCGACCTCCTCGACGTTCGATGCCAGGTCTTCGATCGAGCACGACCCGTACTTGGCGAAGTCGTAGATCATCGAGGAGAAACCGGTTATGTCGAGCATCATCAGGTTGGTGTAGTCGAACTGACCCTCCGACTTGAGTGTTCCCATCTCCTTGGCCTCGACGTTGGCCGCGTGGAGGCTCGTCCCTTTCTTCGCCCCGAACTTTGCGCCCGAGTACACCTTCATGGCGACGTTCCGCGGGTTTTTCAAGTAGATCTTGAGTGCAGTCTTCGCGAAGGCCTTCGCGTAGGGCTTGGCGGCGGACTTCAATGCCGAGCTCATGGACGATTTGAAGCCGCCCTGCAACGCGACTTTCGCGGCCGCTTTGGCGCCCGCCTTCGCCGCCCCCTTCGCCGCGGCCGTTACGCCGGCGCCCCCGAACGGAAACGAGAGCACGGTCGCCGTGAAGCTCACCGTGTCGAGCGTCATCTCGGTGACCGCCGCGGCGCACGCCGCCTCGGAAACGGCGCACCCGGCGCCGCAGGGGAACGGAAAGTCCGAGGGGCACTTGCCCCAGCAGAGCGGCCCGACGCCGTCGAAGTCGCGCGGGCAGCCTTCGTAGCAGAGGCCTGCGTCGTACGAGAGACCTGCTCCGCAGTTGGGAACGGTGCCGACGTCCCGGGTGGAAGTCTTCTTCGTGCAGGAAACGCCCATGTCGGCCATTCCCGAGGGGCAATCCGGTGAGCAGATGCAGCAGCCGACCTTGTGGAAGTTCGCTTTGCACTTCGGGTAGAAGATCGCGCCGTCTTTCTCGCAGTTGCCGGCTCCGTTGTCGGCCTCGCAGCGCGACTTCATTCCGGAGTCGTCCAGGGAGTCGCCGAACTTCCAGGGGTATCCGCCGCCGCGCCCATAGGCCTCGGGCTTCGCGCAGAAGGCGCCGTCGTCCCGCCACCCGTCCGGACAGCTCTGCCAGCAAACCGGACCGACGCCCTTGTAGCCGCTCGGGCACTTCTTGTAACAGAGCCCCGCGTCCTTCTCGTAATCGGTCGAGCACTGCGTGGGGACGGTGCCGACCCCGCGGCCGTACGTCTTCTTCCAGCAGAGCTGTCCCTCGTCGCCCGTCGGAGGGGGCGCGGTGCCGGCCATGGCCGGCGATGCGCCCGGCGCCGGCGCCGCGGACGTGCCGGAGCTGCGCCACACCGTTCCCGCGTCCCTCGTGACGTACAACGCTCCCGCCGGACCCGCGGCGACGCCGCCGCCGCCGCCGGCGTCCCCCTCCGGGATCCATTGACCGTCGCGCCAGCGCTGGATCTGGAAACCTCCCGTGGCCGGGGTGGTCGATACGATCAGCACGCTGCCGTCCGGCCCGATCGCGATGTCCTTCGCGCGGCCGGGGAGAAGGTCCCAGCTCGCGCCCTTCCAGCGAAAGATCTCGTTACCCTCGTTCACGACCCATGGGTTGCCAGAGGGATCGACCGCGATTCGCCGGGCGACACCTTCGATCTGTCGCCAGCTGTTGCCGTCCCACTTGAAGGGAGTTCCGGTCGACCCGAGGACCCACACGTCGCCGTTCGCGCCGATCCCGATGTCGATCGCCTTCCCGGGCATTTCCTGCCAGGACGACTCCCCCCACCGGGAGATGGCGCCGGCGGTGTTGACCATCCAGGCCCTCCCGTTCGGGTCGACTGCGATCCGCACGCCCGATCCCGGGATCTGCTGGAAGGCATTGCCATCCCACCGATAGATGCTCTTGTCCCCCACGCCGGGCGGCTCGTTTCCGATGATCCACACGACGCCGTTGGCGCCCACGGCGATGTCGGTCGCGTTGCGCGAGCCGACCGCGACCCATCCCGCCATCGATCCCGGGGCCGGAGCCGGAACGGGAGTGGGTCGAGGCGTGACGCGTCGAGTGTCGTCGGTAATCCGGGGCTCCGCCAGGAGGCGGTGGCCGAACGTCAGACCGATCACGACCGACAGGACTCGACCCAGTCGCACTCGCCGTGAATGCATGCCTCCTCCTTTGAGGTGCCGGGAAGCGCCGCCGGAAAGGCGCGCGCCTTGATCGGAAGGGAGCCGTTCCTGTTCGAGCAAGAGTTAGAGCGGATCCTATTCGGAAGTTCGGCGCTCCGGAATCTCGACCGAAGTCGATTACGACCGGCGCGCGCCGCAATCCGACCGGAGCCGTGCCGCGCGGACCGTGTTGTGAATCAGCATCGCGACGGTCAGCGGCCCGACACCGCCGGGCACCGGCGTGATCGCCGCGGCGACGCGCGCGACGTCGTCGAAATCCACGTCACCGACGAGAAGCCGCCCTTTCGTTCGGATCGCCTCGACGACCCGCTCGGATCGCCGAAGGTTTTCGGGAGCCTCGTCCAGTGACTGCAGCCGGTTGATCCCGACATCGACGACCGTCGCCCCCGGCCGGACGAAGTCGGCGGTCACGAACCCGGGACGCCCGATCGCGGCGATCAGCAGATCGGCTTCCCGACAGACCGCGGGAAGGTCCCGTGTGCGGGAGTGGCAGACGGTGACGGTGGCGTCGCGGGCGGTGAGAAGTGCGGCGAGCGGCCGGCCCACGAGTTCGCTTCTCCCCAGCACGACGGCGCGCCGGCCGGACAGCGCGGCCTCGTAGTGGTCGAGAAGCGCGAGGATCCCGGCCGGGGTGCAGGGGACGAAGCGGGGCCGTCCCTGGTGGAGGAGGCCGACGTTTTCGGGGTGCAGGCCGTCCACGTCCTTGGCGGGATCGAGCGAGTCGAGGACCCGCCGGGGATCGTGGCCCGCCTCGAGCGGCATCTGGACCAGGATCCCGTCCACGCCGGGATCCCGGCTCGCCCGCACGACCGCGTCCCGGAGAGCCTCGGACGAGGTGCCGGGGGGCAGGCGCACGGTTTCGGCACGGACGCCGGCTTCCCGGGCGGCGCGCGTCTTCGACGCCACGTAGGTCTGCGAGGCGGCGTCGCTCCCCAGGAGGAAGACGGTGAGCGCGGGAGGAGGAGAGAGGCCGGCAGCGGCCGCGCGGGCCTCCTCTCCGAGTCTTTTCGCGACGGGCGCTCCGTCGAGGACGATCACTCCGGGAAAGGTATCAGGCGGGGCGCCGGGTCCGGTTCGGCGGGGGCGGGAACCCCGGATCCGCCCGGTGCGGCAGGCATTTGACACCCCCGACCTGCTTGCGTATTCTTACGCGCCCCCCGGGAGGGGCTTTTTCCGTCCCCGACGCGCGGCCACTGGCCTCGCGCGTCCATTTTTGAAAGATTTTTGCGGAGTTTTGATGGCCTCTGGTACGCCCATGGTTTCCGCCAAGGATGTCCGGCACGACTGGTACGTGGTCGACGCGTCGAACCAGGTGCTCGGACGTCTCGCGACGCGGATCGCGACGGTCCTCGCCGGCAAGCACCGGGCGGGATACGTCCCGTACCTCGACACCGGCGACTTCGTGATCGTCACGAACGCCGAGAAGGTCCGACTGACCGGCCGGAAGCTCGACGAGAAGATCTACCGGCGCCACTCCGGCTATCCGGGTGGATTGAAGTCGACCCGCGCCCGCGAGGTGCAGGCCCGGCATCCGGAGAGGCTGATCGAAGAGGCCGTTCGCGGCATGCTCGGCAAGTCGCGTATGGGCCGGAAGCAGTTGAAGAAGCTCAAGGTCTACAAGGGCTCCGCGCATCCGCACGACGCGCAGAAGCCCCGGCCGCTCGCGCCCATCCGGCGCACGGCCGGCCCGCGTACGACGGAGGCAAATTGACGGTCGAAGTCCAGCACAAGGCCACGGGTCGCCGGAAAACGTCGATGGCGCGCGTCCGGTTGATCCCGGGCACCGGCGCCATCACCATCAACAAGCGCCCTCTCGACGAGTACTTCCCGAACAACGTCCTGAAGATGATCATCAAGCAGCCGCTCCTCTCCGTGGACGCGGCCGAGAAGTTCGACATCCTCGTACGGGTGGCGGGCGGAGGGGCCTCCGGCCAGGCCGGCGCCATCCGCCACGGGATCTCGCGCGCCCTGACCGAGTTCAACGCGGAGCTCCGGGGCAAGTTGAAGAAAGAGGGTTTTCTGACGCGGGACCCCCGGATGAAGGAGCGCAAGAAGTACGGCCAGCGCGGGGCGCGGGCCCGGTTCCAGTTCAGCAAGCGGTAGAGTTGTTGCGGCGCCGGCCGAGACCGGCGGAAAGGGGAGGTGTTTCCTGGCCTCGATTTCGATGAAGGAGCTGCTCGAAGCGGGAGTCCACTTCGGGCACCAGACGAAGAGGTGGAACCCGAAGATGAAGAAGTTCATCTTCGGCAAGCGCAACGGCATCTACATCATCGACCTGCAGAAGACCCTGAAGCAGTTCAAGGACGCCGCGAAATTCGTGACGGAGCTCGCCGCTTCCGGGAAGAACCTCCTGTTCGTGG
>JBKPMI010000030.1:0-2602 GCA_046732075.1 Acidobacteriota bacterium
ACCTACGGCGCGACGGTCTACCGGTCCTGGCAGGCCGCGGCCGCATTCACGGAGGAGACCGGCAAATCGGTCGAGATCCTGGACCTGCGTTCGCTCTCGCCGTACGACTGGGAGGCCATAACGCAGTCGGTGAAAAAGACCAACCGGGCGGTCGTCGTCTCGGAGGACCCGATGTCGTGGGGTTACGGGGCCGAGATTGCGGCGCGGATCTCGTCGGAGCTCTTCCCGTGGCTGGACGCGCCGGTCGAGCGCGTCTCGGCGACGGACACGTTCGTGGCGTACCAGCCGCAGGTCGAAGACTTCATCCTGCCGCAGGCGTCGCACATCCGGAAGGCGCTCCAGAAAGTGACCGCGTTCTAGGCTCCGGCAGCCTCCGACTGACCTCCGGACGGGACGCTTTTCCTCTTCCGGGCGACATTTTTCGGCGCCCGTTTTTAGATAACTTGTTTGTTTTCAATCATATGTCTCATGGTACGCCGCCTGCTCCCTGGAATGGCGTCGCGAGTCAAGCGACAGAAGGTAGTGAGAGGCCATGAGAAGGGAGTTGCAGTTGACCATCGAGGCGCCGGTTCAAGCGAACCATCGGTCCCTCCGTCGTTGCTACGGCTGCGGCAACTATGAGCGCCCCTTCGTCGAAATGGATGGGGTCATCCGTTGCGAGAAGTGCGCGAAGAAGTCCGCCAGCGCCAACGAGGGCCGCGAAGACGAGGACTCGGAAAGGATCGACGGGTACGGCGTCATCCTGTAACCGTTAGCTGATACCGTCCGCGGCGTGCGGGCCGACCACCGGGCCACTCTTCTCCGCCGCCGCGTTTTCTCCCCGGGCTTCTTCTCCGTCTCGTTCCGCGCGCCGGACCTGGCGCGCGCCGTCCTCCCCGGACAGTTCGTGATGCTGGAGGTCGCGGGCCGCCTGCGGCCGTACCTGCGCCGCGCGTACTCCGTCGCGGACGCGGACCCGTCCGCCGGAGAAGTCGAGTTCCTCGTCCGCACGATCGGTCCCGGCACCGCCGCGCTCGAGGACCTGGCGGAGGGCTCGCGGGCGTCGCTCCTCGGACCCCTCGGCAACGGCTTCTCGCTCGCGGGTCTGGAGAAGGGCGCCCGCGTCGCGGTCGTCGCCGGAGGCATCGGGGCGGCACCCTTCCCGCTCCTCTTCCGGGCGTTCGGGGAGAAGGGGATACGCGCCGACCTGTACCTCGGGGGCCGCAACGCGGCGGAGCTCGACTTCCGAGCCCGGTTCGACGGCGTCGGCGCGGCCGAGACCATCCTTGCGACCGACGACGGTTCGCTCGGCGCGAAGGGGTTCGTGACCGATGCGTTCGCGCGGGGCGCGGCGGCGGCCGATCCGACCTATGCCCGCGTCTACTCCTGCGGCCCCATGCCGATGTTCGCGGCGCTCGCCCGCGTGGTCCAAAGGGCGAAGATCCCCGCGGAGTTCTCGACGGAAGCGGCGATGGGGTGCGGGTTCGGCGCCTGCCTCGGCTGCGTCATCCCGGCCACGGACAAGCCCTTCCTCGTGTCGTGCCTGGAAGGTCCGATCTTGCCGCCCGAGAGGATCGCGTGGGAGAAGGTCGTGTGAGCGGGTCGCTCGAAACGCGCCTGGGCCCGCTCACGCTCCAGAACCCGATCGTCCCGGCGTCCGGGACCTTCGGGTACGGCCTCGAGTTCACCGACTTCGTCGACCTGGCGAAGCTCGGCGCTTTCTGCACGAAAGGGCTCTCGCTCCACCCGCATGCCGGCAACCCGCCGCCCCGGATCTGCGAGACGCCGGCGGGGATGCTGAACGCCATCGGCCTCCAGAACGTGGGCGTGAAGGTCTTCGTGGAAGAGAAGCTGCCGCGTCTGCGCGAGCTCGGCGCAACAGTGATCGCGAACGTCTGGGGCGACACCGAGGAGGACTACGTCGCGGTGGTCGGCGCGCTGGAAGGCGTCGCGGACGCCGCGGCGGTCGAGTTGAACATCTCCTGCCCGAACGTCGAGAAGGGAGGGATGCTCTTCGGCAACTCTCCGTCGGCGACGGCCTCGCTCGTGTCCCGGGTGCGCGCCGCGACCCGGCGCACGCTCGTCGTCAAGCTGTCGCCGAACGCTCCGGACCTCGTGGAGTCGGCGCGCGCCGCCCGCGATGCCGGCGCCGACGTCCTCTCCCTCGTCAACACGTTCGTCGGGATGGCGATCGATCCGGTCACGGCGCGGCCGCGTCTCTCGTTCGGCACCGGGGGATTGTCCGGGCCCGCGATCAAGCCGCTGGCTCTCCGGATGGTGTTCCAGGTCGCCCGCGCTCTGCCGGGCGTGCCGCTCATGGGGATCGGCGGCATCTCGGACCTCTCCGACGTGCTCGAATTCCTGGCGGCCGGCGCGTCGGCCGTGCAGATCGGGACGGCGAACTTCCGCGACCCCGGGGTCTGCGGGAGACTCGTCGACGAGCTCGACGGGCACTGCCGCAACCGGAAGACCACGGTCGCAGAGCTCGTCGGCCGGGCGCACCGTTCGAAGGCGCCCGCGGGCGGCGAAGCGGGGGCGGAGGGGTGAGGGAAGAGAGACTCTGCATCGCGCTCGACTTCGCGACGCGGGACGAGATCCTTTCGGCCGCGCGACGATTCGGCGG
>JBKPMI010000031.1:0-3146 GCA_046732075.1 Acidobacteriota bacterium
GGTCGAGGCGCCCCCCGCGCCGACGCCCGAGCGGCGACCGCGTCGCGGCGCCGCGCCGGGGATGGCCGTGCCGGCGCTCTCGACGCCGTCCGGCGTGGCCTATCGCGTGGGACTTCAGAGCGACCTCGCCGAGCTCGCGTACGGCTCCGCGGGAGAGCCCTGGATCGTGGCGTCCGCGGGTCGCGCGGAGATCCTCCGCGGCCCGATCGTTTTCCGGCCCGAGATTTCCGCGGCGGCTTCCGCGGCACGCTTCACCGTTCAGGCCGCGGCGTTTTCGCACGAGGAGCCGGCCCGGGCCCTCCTCCAGAAGCTGTCGACGGATTTCGCAACGGCCGGTTCGGTGGCGTTCTCGGCGGAGCGCGGCGTCTACCGCGTCCTCCTCGGGAGCTTCGCGACCCGGGAGGAAGCGGAGGCGCTGGCCGGCAAGATCCGCGCGGCGGGGCAGCAGGCGATGGTCGCCGACGGCGCAGTCCGGTCGGGGACGGCGGCTCCGGCCGCGGCGATCCTGGCGACGGGGGAGGACGGCGCGACGAGGCGTCTCGCCTCCCCAGTCGAGATCTTCCCGCCGACGCCGGGACCGGGCGCTCCCGTGTCCGTCGCGGTCGACGGCAAGACCTACCGGGGGAGCCTGCGGGTCCAGACGAATCCGCGCGGCACGCTGAACGTCGTGAACCGGCTGGACCTGGACGAGTACCTCTACGGCGTGGTCCCGGCCGAGATGGGCCCGAAGCGGTACGACGAAGTGGAGGCGCTGAAGGCGCAGGCCGTGGCGGCGCGCACCTACGCTCTCGCGCACCGCGGCCAGTTCGAGGCGGAGGGCTACGATCTCTGCGCGACCCCGAAGTGCCAGGCGTACGCCGGACTCTCGGCCGAGGATCCGCTGTCGAACGGCGCGGTCGACGCGACGCGCGGGCTCGTGCTCGCCTCGGGGGGAGCGTTCGCCGACGCGCTGTTCATCTCGACGTGCGGGGGCAGGACCGAGAACGTCGAGAACGTCTTCGTCGGGGACGCCGCTCCGTACCTGGTCTCCGTCGATTGCGGAGAGCTTCCGACGATGGCGCTCGCCGGAGCCCGCGTCAAGAGCGCGCCGTCCTCGGGGCGCAGCGGTCTCGAGTGGCGCGGCGCGGTGCTCGCGGCTCACTCGGCGGGCCGCCGCGCGGGTCACGCGGCATGGGTCGCGACCGCGCAGCGCTGGGCCGGGATCGAGAAGAGTGCGTCGCCGCCGGCGTCGCTCGCCCCCGCCGCCGTCTACCCGTCCATCGTGCAGGCTTTCGACCTCGGGGAGGCGCGTTCGGTCCACGCCCTGCCGCGCGAGCAGCGGTACTACTCGGAGTATCCGGCGGCCACCGGGCGCCTGACCGGCGCCGCGCGCGAGGCCTATGCGTTCCTGCTCCGCTTCCGCTTCGGTGCGGGTGAGCCGCTGCCGCCTCCGGACCGCCGCCTCTCCGACGAGGAGTACGCGGGTCTTCTCTTCTCCGGCTCGCTGCGGCTGCTCGGCGTCACGGAGCAGTCGGGCAAGTTCCTGTCCCGCGAGGGCGCGAACGTGTGGGTGCGGACCGCGGAGGGGCGCGTCGGGCTTCCGGTCGACCCGGACCTTCCGTTCGCGCGGAAGGTCGGAGACCGGTACTTCGCAACGTCGTCTCTGACGCTCCGCCCCGGCGACCGGCTCCGGTGGTGGAAGCGGGGCAACCAGGTGCTCGGGATGTGGGTGGAGCTCGATCCGGCGGGCCCGTCCTTCGAGCGGGAATCCTCCTGGACCGAGTGGGTGCGGCGCGCCAGCGGGCGCGAGCTCGCGCGGAGGATGTCGGCGCGCGTCGCGGGAACCGAGGTGCGCGACCTGACGGTCACGAAGAGGAGCTCTTCCGGCCGGGTCGTCGAGATGCGCGTCGTGACGGACGCCGCGGAGATCACCCTGCGCGGGTTCGACGTCCGGCAGGCGCTGGAGGTCCCCGAGATGCTCTTCACGTTTTCGCGGACGAAGGGGCCCGACGGAGAGATCGTGTTCGTGTTCCTGGGGCGCGGGTGGGGGCACGGGGTGGGCCTCTGTCAGAACGGCGCTTACGGGATGGCGCTGGCCGGCGCGACGTACGACGCGATCCTCCGGCACTACTACAGCGGGATCGACATCGTGCCGGCCCAGGGGGTCAAGGCCCTTCCGCCGTCTTTCCGGTAGACGGTAGACGATAGTCGGGGGCACGACTCCGATAAAATCTTCTCCATGACCGCGGTTCTGACGGCCGAACAGAAGGCGATCCGCCAGGCGGCGCGGGAGTTCGCGGAACACGAGATCCGTCCCCACGTCATGGAGTGGGACGAGGCGCAGCAGTTCCCCCGCGACGTCTTTCGGAAGCTGGGCGAGCTCGGCTTCCTCGGCACGATCTTCCCCGAGAAGTACGGCGGCGCCGGTCTCCACTACATGGACTACATCGGGGTCATCGAGGAGATCGCGGCGGTCGACGGCTCCGTCGGGCTCTCGCTCGCGGCGCACACGTCCCTCGGCACCAACCACATCTACCAGTTCGGGACCGAAGAGCAACGGCAGAAGTACGTTCCCCGCCTCGCTTCCGGAGAGTGGCTCGCGGCATGGGGCCTGACGGAGGCGGAGGCCGGCTCCGACTCCGGCGGAACGCAGAGCACCGCGGTCCGGGACGGCGACTCCTGGGTGGTGAACGGCTCCAAGAACTTCACGACGAACGCTTCGGTCGCCGGGGTCGCGGTCCTGATGGCCGTGACCGACCGATCCTCCGGACGTCACGGAATCTCGTCTTTCATCGTCGAGCTCGACAACCCCGGCATCCGGGTGGGCAAGAAGGAAAACAAGCTGGGAATGCGCGCGTCCGACACCTGCACCCTCGTGATGGAGGACTGCCGGATCCCGGCGGGCAATCTTCTCGGCGCCGAGGGGGACGGCTTCGTCAACTCGATGAAAATCCTGGACGGCGGCCGCATTTCGATCGCGGCGCTGGCGCTCGGCATGGCTCGGGGCGCCTGGCAGGCCTCGCTCGCCTACGCGAAGGAGCGCCGCCAGTTCGGCCGGCCGATCGCGGACTTCGAGGCGATCCAGTTCTACCTGGCGGAAATGGCGACCGAGATCGACGCCGCCCGCCTCCTGACCGAGCGGGCCGCGCAGGCGCGCGACCGGGGCG
>JBKPMI010000032.1:0-6019 GCA_046732075.1 Acidobacteriota bacterium
GGGCTTCGCGTTGGTCAGACCGCGGAGGAGAAACCCTGCGGCAATGCCGACCGCGAGCGCGGCGGCCGCCGGTACGACCCATCCGCGCCGGCGCGCCCGCGCCGGCTCGGCGACGGCGAGTGAGCCGGAGCCGGAAGTCTCCGAGAGATGGTCGCGGACGCTCTTCAGGTCGCGCGCCAGGTCCTTGGTGGAGGCGTAACGCTCTTCCGGGTCCTTCGCGAGCAGGCGCTCCACGATCCACCGGATCGGCGCCGGAGCCTTCGGCGCGAGTTGACTCAACGACTCCGGCTCCTCGCGCATGATCGCGACCAGCGTCTCCGCGCCCGTTTTTCTCTGGAACGCGCGCCGGCCCGTCGCCATCTCGTAAAGGATTGCGCCGAGAGCGAACTGGTCCGACCGGAAGTCGACAGGTTGACCGCTCGCCTGCTCCGGCGACATGTACCCGGCCGTGCCCATCACCGTGCCCGGCTCGGTGGCGCCGATCATCGTCGGCAGAGCGGACGCGTCCTCCGAAACCGGCTCGGTCAGCTTCGCCAGGCCGAAGTCGAGGATCTTGACGTATCCGTCCTTCGAGACCATCAGGTTTTCGGGCTTCAGGTCCCGGTGCACGATCCCGGCGCCATGGGCCTTGGCGAGTCCCTCGGCGGTCTGCACGGCGATGTCGAGAAGCCGCTTCGTCGGAAGCGGTTCCCCCGCGGCCAGGAGCTCACGGAGGGTCTTCCCGTCGACGAGCTCCATCGCGATGTAGGTCGTCCCGTCGGTTTCGCCGACCTCGTAGACGGTCAGGATGTTCGGGTGGTTCAACGCCGACGCCGAACGCGCTTCCTGTTCGAAGCGCTGGCGACGTTCGGGATGGCCGGCCATGGACGCCGGCAGCACCTTGATCGCGACGTCGCGGCCGAGTCGGGTGTCGGTCGCGCGATAGACCTCGCCCATGCCGCCGGCGCCGATCGACGCGGTGACGCGATACTGGGCGAGGGTGCGGCCGATCATTGTTTGTCTACCCGGTGTCTCCCACGGCCCACCGGCGCCGTGGATTCGCAGTGCGAAATGAGGCCCGGATTCTACCGCGGCGCCAGCGTCTCGCGGCCGCGTGTGATTGGATGGCATTGGAGGTTCCCATGGGCGGAAGTCGTTTCACCTCCCGAGCCTTCCTGGCGTTTTCTCTCCTCGCTCTCTCTGTGGGTCTCGTCTCGTTCGCGTCCGCCGAGGACGGGAAGATCCTGTGGCGAACGACGCTCGATGGCGCGCCCGGCGGCGGGATCATCACCGACGCCGTCGACGGAGAGCAGCGGGTCGCGTTCGCAGTCGGCACGAACTCGCCGATCGGGCCGGTGGAAAAGAAAACCGCGAAGATCGCGGTCTTCGGCCGATAGCCGGCGGCGAGGAGAGTCGCATGGCCGACGTGCTTCCAGCGATCTTCTTCGGGCACGGCAATCCGATGAACGCCGTGCTCGAGAACGCGTACACCGCGGCGTGGCGGCACATCGGGGAGACCGTTGCGAGACCCCGGGCGATCCTGTCGGTCTCTGCTCACTGGTATGTGCCCGGAACCGGCGTAACGGTCTCGACGGCGCCCCGGACGATTCACGACTTCGGCGGATTCCCCCGCGAGCTGTACCAGGTGCAATACCCGGCGCCCGGAGATCCCGGGCTCGCGCGGCGCGTGCGGGAGCTCCTCGCGCCGCTCGACGTCACGCTGGACGACTCGTGGGGACTGGACCACGGAACCTGGTCCGTCCTGCGTCACGTGTACCCCGAGGCCGACGTGCCGATCGTGCAGTTGAGTATCGACGAGACGCAGCCCGCTTCGTTCCACTTCGAGATCGGCCGCAGGATCGCGCCCCTGCGAGATGAAGGCGTTCTGATCGTGGGCAGCGGCAACCTCGTCCACAATCTCCACGCGTACGCCTGGGGACGGCACGTTCCGGAGCCGTACGATTGGGCCGTCCGTTTCGAGAACGAAGTGAAGGGGCTGCTTCTCTCCGGAGAACACCAGCCGCTCGTGGATTACGAAACGATGGGCCGTGAGGCCCTGCTTTCGATTCCGACGCCCGATCACTATCTGCCGCTGCTCTACGTCCTCGGCGCCCGGCAGAGCACCGACGCCGTCCGCTTCCCGGTCGAGGGTGTCGACGGGGGATCGATCTCGATGCTCGCCGTGCAGGTGGGGGCTGCCCCGCCGGGATAAAGGCGGCGGAAGGCAACCCGCGCCGGCGTCGTCAGACGGCCGGCATCGGTGGTTCCCGGCGCAGGGCGAGGTTCGCGATGCCGCCGGCGAGCCCCACCGCCAGGGCCGCCCAGATCAGGGCCGGCGTCCACTCGATGTGGGTGCCGAGGAGAGAGTCGAGCGAATAACGACCCGGCCCCGCGAGTGCGAATCGGACGGCGGCGGTGCCGTAGAGAAGCGGCAGCTCGATACCGTTGCTGGTGGCGAAGAGCCCGTTCCGCCAGTGCACGCTGATCGCGGCGACGATCATCACCGCGAGCAGGATGGCCGGACCGACCGGACCGAGAAAGCCGAGAGCGATCAACAGTCCGCCGACGAGCTCGCCCAGACCGGCGCTCGTGGCGTACAGCCGCCCCGGCTGAAAGCCGAGCTTTCCGAAGAACTCGCCGGTGGCTTTCAGGCCATGCCCGCCGAACCATCCGAAGAGTTTTTGCGTACCGTGAGCCGCAATCAAGAGACCGATCACGAGCCGCGCGATCAGGAACCCGAGGTCCATCATTTCAGCACCTCCGGCGGTTGTCGTCTCCGCGGCCCACAAGTCTCAGTTCGTCGGGAAGCCCCGCTTTTTCAGCAGTGCCGTCACGTCCGGATCGCGGCCGCGGAACTGGCGGTACGCCTCGGAGCGGTCCGTCGAGTTCCCCGGCTCGAGAATGTACTTCCGCATCTTGGCGGCCACCGTCGGATCGAACACGTTGCCCGCCTCGACGAACGCCTCCCGGGTATCCGCGTCCATGACCTCGGACCAGAGATAGCTGTAATAGCCGGCGGAGTACGAGTCGCTCGTGAACAGGTGGTTGAACTGCGGCAGGCGATGCCGCATCGCGACCTCCCGCGGCGCGCCGATCTTCTGGAGAGTCTCGCGCTCGAAGGCGTCCGGATCGACCACGCCGTCCGGCTTCGTGTGCAGCTCCATGTCGACGATCGCCGACGACAGGTACTCGACCGTCGTGTAGCCCTGGTTGAACTTGCTCGACGCGTCGACCTTCTTGAGCAGCGCGTCCGGCATTGGCTTCCCCGTCTTGTAGTGCTTCGCGAACCGGTCGAGGATCGGCCGCGTCAGGACCCACATCTCGTGGACCTGCGACGGGTACTCGACGAAGTCGCGCGGCGTCGTCCCGAGGCCGGGGTAATTCACCTGCGAAACGAGCGCGTGAATCGCGTGGCCGAACTCGTGGAACAGGGTCCTCGCGTCGTCCAGCGAAATGAGGATCGGTACGCCCGCGCCCCCCTTCACGAAGTTGTTGTTGTTCGACGTGATCGGCGTGATCACCTTGCCGGTGAACGTCTCGTGTCCGCGGTAGCCCGACGCCCACGCGCCGGAGCGCTTGCCCGCACGGGCAAAATAGTCGCCGTAGAAGAGGCCGACGTGGGCGCCGGTCGCCTTGTCCTTGACCTCCCACACGCGCACGCCTTCGAGGAAGACCGGCACGGTTCCGGAGATCTCCGTGAAGGTGATGCCATACAGCTGCTCCGCCATGTAGAACGCGCCGTTGATCATGTGGTCGAGCTCGAAGTACGGCTTCAGCTCTTCCTGGTCGAGGTTGTATTTCGCCTTGCGGACCTTTTCGGCGTAGTAGAGGTAGTCCCAGGGCTCGAACGTCTTCACGCCGTCGCGTTTCGCGATCCGCTCCATGTCCTGGACTTCCTCTCGCACGCGCGCGACCGCCGCGGGCCAGACCCGCATCATGAGCTCCTTGGCCTTCTCCGGGTCTTTGGCCATGGTGTCGGCCATGCGCCAGTGGGCGTGCGTCGAGAATCCGAGGAGCTTCGCCCGGTCCGCCCGCAGCTTCACGATGCGAGCGATGACCGCGTTGGTGTCGTTCTCGCCACCGTTGTCCCCCCGGTTCTTGAAGGCTTTCCACACCTTCTCACGCAGGTCGCGGCGGGACGAAGCGGCCAGGAACGGGTCGACGCTCGACCGCGTGTTGACGACCGCCCACTTGCCCGGGAGCTTGCGCTCGTCCGCGGCGGCCTGGAAATTCGCGACCAGCGAATTCGACAGGCCCGCGAGATCCTTCTTCGACTCGAGAACGATCCACGTGTTCTCGTCGGCGAGCACTTTGTTGCCGAAGTCGGCGAAGGCTTCCGCGAGCTCCTCGTTGATCTTCCCGACCTTCGCCTTGTCCTCCGGCGAGAGCTTCGCGCCGGCGCGGACGAAGCGGTCGTAGTTCAGTTCGACGAGCCGCCGTTGCTCCGGGGTCAGGTTGGATTTGTCGAGCCCATCGTGGAGCGCGGCGACCCGCGCGAACAGCTTCGTGTTGAACGTGATCTTGTCGTACGCCGCCGCGATCTTCGGCGACCACTCCTTGTCGACCGCCTGGACCTCCGGCGTGCTCAGGTTGTTCGTGAGGATCGAGAAGAGCGTCTGGGCGCGATCCGAGTGCCGGCCGGCGTCCTCGAGAGGCACCATCGTGTTCTCGAACGTCGCCGGATCGGGGTTCTCTGCGACGACGTCGACCTCGGCGAGGAGGAGGGCGAGGCCGGTGTCGAACGCCTTGCCGAAGCCGGCGACGTTCAGCTTGTCCCACGGCGGCACGCCGCCGTACGGTCCGGTCCACGGTGCGAGGAGCGGGTCCTGGTCCGCGACCGCGGTCAGTCGCGTGACCTCCGCTCGCGCCCTGTCGAGCGCGGATGGGGCGGCCGGCACGGCGACCGGCGCGGGCTCGGCCGATGCGGCCGGCGCCTTTGGCGCAACCGTCCGGCACGACGCGAACAGCACCACGAGACAGGCGGCGAGGAGAAACGTGCCCGAAGAGGCGTTCACGGCTGATTTCATGCGCGCACTCTACCGATTTGGCGCACCAACACCCAAGCGAAATGGAGTAAAACCAGCGAGGAGTCGCTTCGCGCATGAAAGTCGGCATCCTCGGCTCCGGGTCGATGGGCGGGAAGCTCGGGGCGATCTTCGCCCGGGCCGGACACGACGTCGTGTTCAGCTACGCGCGGAGCGACGACAAGCTCCGGGAGCTCGCGCGCAGCGCCGGTCCGCGGGCGCGGGCTGGAACGCCGCGCGAGGCCGTGGAAAGCGCGGATGCCCTGCTTCTCGCGGTGCACTGGTCCCGCGTCGAGGACGTTCTGCGGCAGGGCGGCGACGTTTCGGGGAAGGTCCTCCTGACCTGCTCGCTGCCGTTCGACGCCACCGATACCGAGCTCGTCGTCGCGCACAGGTCGTCCGGCGCGGAGACGCTGGCGAAGAAATTTCCGGGGTTGGACGTCGTCGCCGCGTTTCAGACGGTCCCCAGCGAGGTGCTCTTCGACGTCTTCGAAGCGCGCGCGCGCGAGCCTCGCCCGAGCCTCGTGTACTGCGGCGACAGCGACGAGGCCAAGCGCGTGGCGGCGACGCTCATCCGGGACGCCGGCTTCGACCCGGTGGATGCCGGACCGCTCCGGATCTCTCGCTACACGGAGCCCTTCGCGCTGCTCATGGGGCAGCTGGCCTACGAGGGAGAGGAAGGCCCCGAAGTCGCCTACCGATTCGAGCGCTACGGCAACTCTTAAGGGAAACCGAAACTTCAGCGCCGCCGGGCGACGACGTCGGCCACGGCGACCGGAGCGTCGTCGCCGGTGCGCCGCAGCTGAAGCTTGACTCGCCGGCCGTCGGATTCGTCCTGGAACACGACCGGGCCGGGCCGCACCCATTTGTCCCCCCACTCGGTCAGCGCAATGATGACCGGCTTCAGCTCGAGTCCCTTCTTCGTCAGCCGATACTCCGCCGACTCGCCCGAGGCTCCGGACTGCCCCCGTTCCATGAGGCCGGCCTCGACGAAACCCTCCAACCGCCGGGCGAGG
>JBKPMI010000033.1:0-10103 GCA_046732075.1 Acidobacteriota bacterium
CCCCGGGTTGTGGGTCATGAGCACCACGCCGGACTGCGAGTGATACATGGCGCCGCCGCCGATGTATCCACCGATGGCCACCCGGATCACGAGCGGGCACTTCCACGTGTTCCCGGAGCGCCAGCGCATGCTGGCGAGCTCGCTCCGGATCTGCATGTAAGCCGGCCAGATGTAGTCGTAGAACTGGATCTCGGCCACCGGCTTCAGTCCCCGCAGCGCCATCCCGATCGCGCGCCCCACGATGTTGGCCTCGGCGAGCGGCGCGTTGAACACGCGTTCCTTGCCGTAGAGCCGCTGCAGGTTGTGCGTGACCTTGAAGACGCCCCCCTTGCCCTTGCACTCCCCCAGGACCTCTTCGCGCGAGGCGTCGGCCACGTCCTCGCCGAACAGGACGATCCGCGGGTCGCGCTTCATCTCATCGCGCAGGCAGGCGTTGACGAGGTCGACCATCGTGGTCGGCCCGGGCGCGCCCTCGGCCGGAGGCGCCGGCGGCGGAGAGGAGAACGCGGCCGACGTCGGGTCGACGTCCGGGGAGTAGACGAAGTCGTAGGCGGACTCGGGCGCCGGCAGCTCCGCGGCGAGGGCGCGGTCGGCCGCCTCGTTGACCTCGGCGTCCACCTCCGCCTTCAGCCGCTCGAGCGACGTCTCCGACAGGATTTCCTCGGCGAGGAGGAACTTCGCGAACGTCACGACGGGATCGCGGGCGAGCTGGCTCTCCCGCTCCTCCTTCGTCCGATAGAGCGCCTCGTCGTCCGAGAGGGAGTGGCTGTAGGGCCGGATCACCTGGGCGTGGACGAGCGCGGGTCCGCGCCGCGCGCGGCAGTACTCGACCGCGCCGCGCAGCGCGTCATACGACTCGATGAAGTCGCAGCCGTCCACCTGGCTGATCCGCAGGTTCGGAAAGCTGCGGAGAAGCTTCGAGATCGAGCCGCCCGGCGTGTTGACTTCGACCGGGACCGAGATCGCGTAGCCGTTGTCCTCGATCAGGTAGAGGACGGGCAGCCGGAGGTTGCACGCCGTCGAAAGCGACTCCCAGAACTCGCCCTCGGACGTCTGACCCTCTCCCGCCGAGACGTAGACGATCTCGTCATCATGGAACCCGCCCTGGTCCGCGAGCTCCGGGATCCGGGAGAGCCGCCAGCCGCCTTCCGCCGCGCCGACCGCGTGCAGGAACTGCGTGCCCGTGCAGGAGGACTTGGAGATCAGGTTCAGCCGCCGGGACCCCCAGTGGGCCGGCATCTGCCGTCCGGCCGAGGACGGGTCGTCCTTCGCGCCGACCGACTGCAGAAACATCTCGTACGGCGTGACGCCGATCTGGAGGCAGAACGCGCGGTCCCGGTAGTAGCAGTCGAACCAGTCGTAGGCCGGCTTGACCAGCATGCCCGCGGCGGTCGTGACCGCTTCGTGCCCGGCGCTGTTGATCTGGAAGTAGATCTTGTTCTGGCGCTTGAGCTGGATTTCCTTGTCGTCGACCCGCCGGGAGAGGTAGATGTTGCGGTAGGCAGCGACCAGTCCTGCGGCGTCGAGACCTCTGTATTTGTCTGACTGGACTTCGGTTGCCATTCAATTCGAAAATATACCAGAGGGGCTGCGGACCGCCGGTTCTCGAGCGCCGCACCGAAAGGTTCGGGGCGCGCATATTGTTGTCGTTCGAGGACATGAGCGCGCCTTCTCCTCTCGAGCCGCCGTTCACTCCGGTCCCGCCGCCGCGGCCGGCTCCGCCGGACGTGTCGTCGATCGATCCGCGCCTCGACCTCGAGGCCGAAATCCCGCGGCTGAAGAAGGAGAAGAACGCGGTCCTCCTCGCGCACTACTACCAGGAGGAGGAGATCCAGGACCTCGCCGACTTCGTCGGGGATTCGCTCGACCTCTCGCGCCGCGCGCAGGAGACGGACGCCCGCATCATCGCGTTCGCCGGGGTGCGGTTCATGGCGGAGACCGCGAAGATCCTGAACCCGACCCGGAAGGTCGTGCTCCCGGACTACGAGGCCGGCTGCTCGCTCGAGAACTCCTGCCCGCCCGAGGCGTTCCGGGCGTGGCGCGAGGAGCATCCCGGCGCGGTCTCGCTCACGTACATCAACTGCTCCGCCGCGGTCAAAGCGCTCTCCGACATCATCGTGACCTCGTCGAACGCCGAGAAGATCGTGCGCTCGATTCCGCCCGAGAAGGAGATCCTCTTCGCCCCCGACCGCCACCTCGGCGCGTTTCTCGCGAAAAAGACGGGGCGCCCGATGACACTGTGGCCGGGCACGTGCATCGTGCACGAGCAGTTCTCGGAGCGGGAGCTGCTCCGACTGAAGGCGCAGCATCCCGACGCTCTCGTCGCGGCGCACCCGGAGTGCCCCGACTCGATCCTCAAGTACGCGGACCACGTCGGGTCGACGCGCTCGATCCTCCAGTTCGCGACGACCGCGCCCGGGAAGACGTTCATCATCGCGACGGAGGAAGGGATCATTCACCAGATGCGCAAGCTGGCGCCGGACCGGGAGTACCTCCCGCTGCCGCCGGAGAACGGCTGCCGCTGCAACGAGTGCCCCTTCATGAAGCTGAACACGCTCGAGAAGCTGTACCTGTGCCTGCGCGACGAACGCCCCGAGATCGTGATGCCCGAGGACCTGCGCAAGGCGGCCGAGAAGCCCCTGCTGCGGATGCTCGAGCTGTCCTGAGACGTAAAACGTAAAACGTAAAACGTAAAACGTAAAACGTAAAACGTAAAACGTAAAACGAAGCGGACGCACCTTTCACGTTTCACGTTTCACGTTTGACGTTTTACGATCGCCCGATGGACGGCCTCTCCACCGAAGAGCTCGACGACCGCCTCCGCGCGTTTCTCGCGGAGGACCTCGGAACCGGCGACGTCACGAGCGACGCGATCGTGCCGGCGGACGCGGGCGCCGCCGCCGAGATCGTGGCGAAGTCCGAGTGCGTGGTCTCCGGCCTGCCCGTCGCACGGCGGGTCTTCGAGCTGCTCGACCCGGCCCTCTCCTGGGAGGAGCACGCGCAACCCGGCTCGAAGGTCGTCGCGGGAACGACGCTCGCGCGCCTCTCCGGCAACGCCCGCGCGATCCTGGCCGGCGAGCGCCTGTCGCTCAACCTCCTCCAGCGGATGTGCGGGATAGCGACCGCCACGCACCGCTACGTGGAGGCCGTCGCGGGAACGGGCTGCCGGATCCTCGACACCCGCAAGACCGCTCCGGGGCTCCGGGCCTTCGACCGGGCGGCGGTCCGCGACGGCGGCGGCACCAATCACCGTTTCGGTCTTTTCGACCGGGTCCTCATCAAGGACAATCACCGCGTGCTGGCAGGCGGGGTCACGGCGGCTCTCGAGGCCGTCCGGCGCGCGGCCCCCGGAATCAGGACCGTCGAGGTCGAGGTGGAATCCGAGGGGGACCTGCGCGAGGCGGTCGCCGGCGGCGCGGACGTGCTTCTGATCGACAACCAGTCTCCCGAGACCGTTTCCCGGTGGTCGCGCGTCGCGAGGCAGGTCCCGGAGCCCCCCGAGATCGAGGCGTCGGGCAAGGTGGACCTGGAGTCCGTGCGCGCCTATGCGCTCGCGGGCGCCGACTCGATTTCGATCGGGCGCCTGACCCACTCGGTCGAGGCCGCCGACATCTCGCTCGAGATTTCCTTCCCGGGCACGGAGGGCACCGCGCGATGACGGCGGCCCGGGGCGCGACCGAGGTCCTGATCCTCGGCACCGGGATCGCCGGCTGCTCCGCGGCGCTGGCCGCGGCCCGGGAAGGCGCCGACGTCACGGTCGTCACGCGCGCCGGCGAGGTCAGCGAGTCCAACACCTTCTACGCGCAGGGGGGCATCGTCGCGCGCCCCGACGGAGACTCGCCGGAGCTGCTCGCCGCCGACGTCGAGCGGGCCGGCGACGGGCTGTGCGATCCGGATGCCGTGGATCTCCTCGCCCGCGAGGGACCCGACCTCGTGAAGTCGCTCCTGATCGACGAGCTCCGGGTCCCCTTCGACCGCGAGGGCGCCGACTTCCACTGGACGCTGGAGGGCGCGCACTCGGTCGCGCGCGTGCTCCACGTCAAGGACGAGACGGGCGCGCCGATCGAGAACGCCCTCATCGCCGCGTGCCGGCGCGAGAAGAACGTGCGCTGGCTCGTCGCGACCACGGCCGTCGACCTGCTCACGCTCTCGCACGACTCGCTCGACCCGACCGACCGCTACGAGCCGCCGACGGTCGTGGGCGCCCACCTGCTGGACCGGGAGTCCGGAGAGGTGCGACCGCTGCTCGCGGGCGAGACGATCCTCGCGACCGGAGGCCTCGGGCAGGTCTACCTCCACACGACGAATCCCCAGGGCGCGCGCGGCGACGGGATCGCGATGGCGCGGCGCGCCGGGGCGCGGCTCCTGAACCTCGAGTTCATCCAGTTCCATCCGACGGCCCTCCTCCATCCGAAGGGACGGCTTCTTCTGAGCGAGGCTCTTCGCGGAGAGGGGGCCCGCATCACGGACGCCGCCGGGAACTCGTTCCTCGCGGACGTCCATCCCGACGCCGAGCTCGCGCCGCGCGACGTCGTGGCGCGGGCGATCCACCAGCGGATGCTGGAGCGCGACGAGCCGTACGCCCTCCTCGACATCTCGCACAAGCCGGCGGAGTGGATCCGCGAGCGGTTCCCGGGCCTGACGCGGCGGTGCCTGGAACTCGGATTCGACCTGACCGCCGGGCCGATCCCCGTGGTCCCCGCGGCGCACTACTCGTGCGGCGGCGTTTCGGTGGACGCGGACGGCGCGACGACGCTCGGTCACCTCCGCGCGGCGGGCGAGGTCTCGTGCACCGGAGTCCACGGCGCGAATCGACTCGCGTCGACGTCCCTCCTCGAGGGACTCCTCTGGGGCTGGCGGGCGGGCCGCGCCGCGGCCCGGGCGATCCGCTCCGGGACGCTCCGCCCGGCGACGAAGGTGCGGCCCTGGCAGCCGGAGTTCGAGCCGGTCGACCCGGCGCTCATCGCGCAGGACTGGCTGGTCGTGCGGCACACGATGTGGAACTACGTCGGGCTGCTGCGCTCCGAGAAGCGGCTCGACCGCGCGGGCCGCATCCTGGGAGAGCTGCGGGACGAGATCGAGAACTTCTACCGCCGCGGCACGATGTCCGACGAGCTCCTTGGTCTGCGCAACGGCATCCAGACGGCGCTCGCGATCCATCGCGCGGCCTCGGACAACCGGATTTCGAAGGGAACCCACTACCGCGAGAACGGGGCGGCCGACGCCGTCCCACCCGTCCCGAAGCGAGCAACGCTGCTATAGTGCCCGGCCGCCCATGAGTCTGCTTTACCTGCACTACGAGAGCGACGAGCGCGCCGGCCGGGTGCAGAAGCTCGCCCGGAGCGGCGCCCACGTCATCGTTTCCGAGCCCCGCTGGCCCGGATTCTGGGAGATCGCCAAGCGCGAGAAACCGATCGCGATCGCGGTCGACTTCTCCTACGCCCCCTCCCACGCCCTCGAGACCGCGGACTACATCGCGAAGGCCAAGGAGACCCGGGACGCCGCGCTCTACCTCCTGCGGGTGCCGGAAGACCGGCTGGACGTCGTGCGCAAGCGGCTTCCGAATGCCGCAATCGTGACCGAGCCGGAGCTCTCGGAGCGGCTCGCGGTTATGGAGCGCGAGGCGCAGAAGCGCGCGCTCGAGAAGAAGGAGGCCGCGGCCGAGGCGCGACGGACCGCGTCCGCGGCACGGCAGGCCGCGAAGAAGGCGGCAGGCGGCGTGCCGGTCAAGCCGCCGAAAGCGGCGAAGAAGACGAAGCCAGCGCCGGCCGCGAAGAAGAAGCCCGCGGCGGCGCCGAAGAAGAAGATCGGGGCGAAAAAGAGCTCTCTGCCGAAGAAGAAGGCCGCGCGGCCCGCCAAGAAGAAGTAGCCGGATTCGGTTCCTCTGCGCGCGGCCTCTTCGTTCTCCCGGCTGAGAACTGAATCACGGAGAACCGGGCACTCCTTCGATACAATCGCCGCCTTTCGAACGGAGGATTGATGCTGGCAGCTTTCCAGAAGGAGGACCTCCGGGAGTACGCCGTCGGCCGGCGCGCCAAGTACGAGGAGGCCCTGCAGAAGATGGTCGAGATCCCGACCGTCTCGGTCGAGCCCGACCGCAAGGCCGAGGTTCATCGCGGCGCGGAGTATGCCGCTTCGCTGCTCGAGTCGTTCGGCGGGAAGGCCCGGCTGTACGAGACGAAGGGCCATCCCATCGTCCATGGCCGTTTCGACCGCGGGCCGAACCTTCCGACGGTCACGGTCTACAACCACCTCGACGTGCAGCCGGCCGAGGGAGACGACTGGGAGACCCCCCCCTTCGAGTTCGTGAAGAAAGACGACCGCTACTTCGGGCGCGGGACCACCGACGACAAGGGGCCCGCGATGACCGCGCTCTTCGGCGCCAGGTACGCCTGGGAGCAGGACATCCCGGTGAACATCCACTTCCTCTGGGAGCTCGAGGAGGAGATCGGGAGTCCCCACTTCGAGTCGACCATCAAAGCGAACGCGAAGGAGTTCGCGACCGATACGGTGGTCGTCTCCGACACCGTGTGGGTCAGTCGCGCGCGCCCGGCGCAGCCCGCCGGCCTGCGCGGCCTCCAGGGATTCCGGTTCTCGCTCCAGACGGGAGAGACCGACCAGCACTCGGGCACCGCCGGCGGCGCCGCCCGCAATCCGGTGACCGAGCTCTGCCAGGTCATCTCGGAGTGCGTCGACGGCCGCACCGGCCGCGTCAAGATCCCCGGCTTCTACGCCGACGTCGTTCCTCCGACGAAGCGGGAGCTCGAGGACCTCAAGAACTGCGGCTTCACGACGAAGGACTTCAAGCGCGACCACATGTTCCGGTCACTGCGCGTGGACGACCCGCTGGAGATCATGAAGCGCGTCTGGATGATGCCGACGTTCGAAGTCCACGGCATCGCCGGTGGCTACCAGGGACCCGGTGTCAAGACGGTCATCCCGCCGAAGGCGACGGCGATCGTCTCCTGCCGCCTCGTCCCGAACATGAACCCGAAGAAGATCGTCCGCCTCGTCACCGAGTTCGTGAAGGGCAAGAACCCCGACGTGAAGGTGAGTGCGGAACACGAGCTCCCGGCCTACCAGGGAAAGACCACCGGTCCCTATGCCGACGCCATCCGCGGCGCCATGAAGTTCGCGTTCGGCAAAGAGCCAGTGTTCGTCCGGGAGGGGGGCTCGATCGGAGCCGTGCTCTCGATGGAAAAGGTATTCAAGTCGGACGTCTTCTTCCTCGGACTCTCGCTGCCCGAGCACGGGTACCACGCGCCGAACGAGAACTTCGACTGGCGACAGGCGGAGGGAGGGATGGCGGCGTTTGCCGACTACTTCCGGCGCGTCGCGGATCTCGGAAAGCCGAACTCGCGCAAGCGCCTCTGAGCGGCTGAGAGCGGGCGGCGGATCGCCGTCCGCTTCTCTCTGGATATCGGAAGCTCGCTCTCCGTATCGAAAGAGCGTGCGATCCGAAGGCGTCCTCTTCGAGCGGGCGGGTGAGTACTGGGACGCCAACCGGGACAAGGCGCGCGACCCCGCCTTCTGGATGGCGCATCCCCTGTGCCGCGAGGCGATCAACCGGCGCGTCACGGGATCGCCGCGCGAGTGGCCGCTCGACTGGCTCCGGCGGGTGCACGTCGCGGAGCCGTTCGAGCGCGGCGTCACGTGGGGCTGCGGAACCGGGGCGTTCGAGCGGTCCGCGATCCGCTGCGACCTGGTGAAAACCGTCGACGCCTTCGACGTGTCGCGGAAGTCGCTCGAGGACGCCGCGAGTGCGGCCGACGCCGAAAACCTCTCCGGCTGCCTCCACTACCGCGTCGGGAACTTCGATGACCCCCTCGTTCCCCGGTACCGTTACGACGCCGCGTTCTTCCACGCCGCGCTCCACCACGTTTTCGAGCTCGAGCGGCTCTTCCGCCGCCTCGCGCTGGGGCTGAAGCCGCGCGGAGCGCTCTACCTGGATGAGTACGTCGGCCCGTCGCGGCACGAGTGGCGGCCGCGGGACCTGGATCTCGCGCAGGCCGTGCTCGACATGGCGCCCCGGGAAAAGAAGGTCCAGGAGAAGCTGTCGTTCCCGGTCGAGCCGGGCGATCCGACGGAGGCGATCCGCTCCTCGGAGATTCCGGCCTTCGTGCGCGAGTACTTCGACGTCGTGGCGTGGAAGCCGTACGGCGGCCAGATCGCGGACCTCGTTTTCCCGTGCCTCCACCCCGCGTGGACCGCGACGCCCGAGGGCGGCCGGTTCGTCGCGGCGCTCCTCCGGCTGGAGGACCGCGAGCTCGAGCGCGATCCCGCGACGACGCACCACGTCGTCGCCTTCGGAAGGCTCAAGCGGGTGGATCGGCCACTGCGGTTCTTCGCTCGGCAGGCGCTGCGGGCCTGGAAGTCATTCGAGAAAGACTGAGTCGGCCCGGGTCAGACGAGAGTGGCGCCGGCTTTTTCGAGATCGTCTCGGATCGCTGCAAGTGCAAGACCCCGCCTCGGTCCGGCCATAGTGCCATGGGGACCCTGGATGTTGCGGTAGTGCTGCATGACAGCGAAAGCCGCCGGCTGGGGCTCGAGTCGGAGAACGGGCCCGCCACTTTCTCCGTGATGCCAGCCCACGCTGAATTCGAAGAGAGTGTCGGTCAGTGGAAACCCCTCGTACTGTGCCGACACGATTCCGGTGTTGGCATGCGTAAAGAGAACTGTCTGGATGGCAAGCAGCTCACCCTGATCTGACACCCTCCCGCCCGCAATGGTCGGAGCCGGACAACCGTAGGTCAGCACAGGCGTCCCGTCGGCCGGTGCAGAAACTGCGACCGGGATAGAGGGCACCGACAGGCCACGATCGGTCGGAACCGGAGCGTCGAAAAGAGCCAGGTCGCGTGCGGCGTCCTCGAGCCGGAACCCGGAGACCGGCCAGAAGTTCAAGGTGTGCCCGTTCCCGGGAGCGCTCAGAACGTAGAACCGGTGGCTCGTGTCCCGGGGATTACCGGTGTTGAGCACGTGATGAGCGGTAAGGAAAACGCGATCTCGAGTCACACACCACGTCGTCCCGACGATGGTGACATCGAATCGCCGAGGCGTCTGCGTCGGTGCGATTCGAAGGAGTGCACCCACACCGTTTCGAATCGAAGCGATCGCGAGTTGAACGTCGCTCAGAGCGTTTCCTATGAGGCCGCCCGGTCGAACTACGACTTCGGCGTTTCCTCGAACCCGATCAGGCGGCGGAAGAACCCGCGCCGCTCCGGCTCGCGCTTGACGAGGAGCTGCTCCAGCTCGCCGCGGTCGAAGAAGATTCCTTCGCAGGACGAGCACTTCTCGACCTCGATGTCCGAGATGTTCTCGACGTTCATGTCGCTGCCGCACTTGGGGCACTTGCGCCAGTGGGCGCGCCGCCGCTCCTCGGACTCGGCGGACTCTTTATCGCGCTCCGCGCGTTCACGCCGCTTCCGCGCGGCCTCGATCATCGCGGCCTCGTTGTGGTGGAACCAGTCGTCCTCGCGCCCTTTTCGGATGTCTTCGGTATCGAATGCCATGGCGGGATTCTATTCGGGAGGCGGCAGGCGCTAGGCGGTCGGTGAGGAAAAAAGACGTCTTCTATCGCAGCAGGTCCTCCAGCGCCGCCGACGCGTCGGTCTTCGCGTCGCGGTACTTCACGATCACGGGCGTCTGGAGCGAGAGACCCCACTCCTTCCCCTTCCCGTCCCGGATCGCCCGGGCGCCGGGCACCACGACTGCGCCCGCCGGAATCTCGAGCGGCCGACCGGGCGCGCGGCGGTACTCCTCGCCGCGCACCACGTCGTAGACCGGCGTCCCGCCCGTGAGGATCGTGCCCGCCGCGATCACCGCGCGCTCCCGCACGATCGCCCCCTCGTAGATCCCGCAGTTGCCCCCGACGAGGACGTCGTCCTCGATCACCACCGGCAGCTCGCCCACCGGCTCGAGAACGCCGCCGATCTGCGCTCCCGCGGAGACGTGCACGCGGCTCCCGATCTGCGCGCAGGAGCCGACGAGGACGTGTGAGTCGAGGAGCGTGCCGTCCCCGATCCAGGCGCCGACGTTGACGTAGGACGGGGGCATGATCGTGACTCCGCGCCCGAGATAGCAGCCGTCGCGGACTGCCGTCCCGC
>JBKPMI010000034.1:0-8911 GCA_046732075.1 Acidobacteriota bacterium
CTCCTGGCCGGAGCCCTGCTCGGCGCTTTCGCGGCCATCTCCGGGGAAGCCCTTCAACTGGCGCGACGGGCCTTCGAGGCGACGCCGCCGATTCCTCCCCTCCCGTGGGATACGACGCTGGTTGGCCCGCGAGCCGTGGCGGCTCACCTCTTCAACCCCGCGGTCGCCATGTTCTTCGCGCTCGCCCAAGCGATGCTCTACTTTCTTCTCCGCGCCGTTCTTCGGAAAGAGTGGCTCGCGGCCGCCGTCTTCGTGCTGTTTTTCACGGTGCCTTCGTTTCTCATCGGTGGCCCGATATCCGGGGCTTTCAGTCTCGTCGTCGGCGCCATCGAAATCTTCGTCTTCGTCCGCTTCGGACTGCTCGCCTGGGTCTTTGCCAATTACTTCGGCCACTGTCTGCAGTTCCCGCTGACGACCGACTCCTCCGCCTGGTACGCGGGGACTTCCCTGTTAGTCCTGGTTGTCCTCGCCGCGATCGCCATCTACGGTTTCCGCATCGCCCTCGCGGGCCGGCCCATGTTTTCGGGAATGCGACTGGAGGACTAGGAGGATCGATGATCGTGCGCCGCTTCTTTTTCGGTATCTCGCTCGCGCTGGCTTTCGCGCCGCGGCTTCTCGCCCAGGTCGGCTACCCGCTCTTCTCGACCGACTTCCCTCCGGAGGAGTTCGCGAAGCGGCGCTCCGCCGTCTACGACGCCATCGGGAAGAACGCGGTCGCGATCCTCCAGGGCGCGCCGACCCCCGACGGCTACTCGCGGTTCCGCCAGTCGAACGACTTCTACTACCTGTCGGGGGTCGAAGTCGCCAACGCCTACCTCTTGCTCGACCCGGTCGAGCGCAAGACCACGATCTACCTGCCGCACCGCAACGAAAGGCGCGAGCTGGGCGAGGGCAAGGTCCTGTCGGTCGAGGACCTCGACGAGGTCAAGAAGGCGTCCGGCCTCGACGCGGTGTTCGGGCCGGAGCTCCTGGGCGAGCACCTGGCACGGATCCTCCAGCGCCGGGCGCCGCTCACGGTCTACACGCCGCTCTTTCCGCCGGAGGGGGGCGCGGAGAGCCGCGACCTCGCGCTGCGGCGCGTCGCGGAGCTCGGCTCCGATCCGTGGGACGGCCGCCCGTCGCGGGCCGGCAACTTCGTCCGGCGTCTCCAGGACAAGTTTCCGAACCTCGCGGCCGCGGACCTCTCCCCCATCCTGGACGACCTTCGCCTGATCAAGAGCCCGCGAGAGATCCAGATGATCGGCCGCGCGACGAAGCTCTCGGGCCTCGCGCTCCTCGAAGGAATGCGCTCGACGCGGCCGGGCCAGTACGAGCGGGAGCTCGACGGGCTCGCGAAGTTCGTCTTCTACCGCAACGGCGCGCAGGGCGACGCCTACTACTCGCTGATCGCGAGCGGCCAGAACGCTTGGTGGCCGCACTACAACGCGGGCAGGCGGAAGATGGAGGACGGCGACTTCCTGCTGATGGACTACGCGCCGGACGTCGGCTACTACATGAGCGACGTGACCCGGATGTGGCCGGTCAACGGGACATTCGCGCCGTGGCAGCGGGAGCTCTACGGTTTCTATTTGACCTGCTACGAGGCAATCCTCGGAGCGATCCGGCCGGGCGCGGACGCGGCGACCGTGATGAAGGACGCGCTGAAGACGATGGACCGCGCGCTCGCGACTTCGAAGTTCTCGAAGGACACCTATCGGAAGGCGGCGGAGACGTTCGTGAAGGAGTACCGCGACGCCGCTGGAAAGCCGGACGCGGCGCTCGGCCACTGGGTCGGCATGGCGACGCACGACGACGGTCCGCACTCCGGGCCGCTGAAGCCCGGGATGGTGTTCACGATCGAGCCGGCACTGCGCGTGCCCGAGGAGAAGATCTACGTCCGGCTGGAGGACCTGATCGTGATCACGGACAAGGGCCGCGACGTCCTCTCGGACTTCGTCCCGCGGGACATCGCCGGGGTCGAGAAGGTCATGAAGGAGGAGGGCCTCCTGGAACGCTATCCCCGGGCGGACTGAGCGGGGGCCGGACCCTCAATGTGGCAAGTGGAGACCTGACCCCTTAACATCGCTTGCATGGAACGGATCGTGGAGTCGCGCGCGCCGGTCCGGACGCGCCTCCCGCTCGCCGCGCGGTTCGGGGCATTCGTCGCGGAACGGTTCCCGTTCGCGCTCGCCCCGGTCGTGGAGACGTTCCGCTCGGTCGCGCCGACGGACCCCGGCCGGGACGAAGCCGCGATTGAGTCGCTGCGCCGGCCGCTCTCCGAAGCGCTGCTGAACGCAATCGATCACCTCCCCGCCGAAAAGTTCGACGAGGCGACGCCGGGCATCGCGGTCGACGCGCGGGTTCAGCAGGCCAAGACGGAGCTCCTCGAAGCGTGCGACGGGTTTCTTCGGCGCGAGGCGATCGAGGCGTCGCTCACCAACGCGGAGCGGCTCGAGATCCTGCGCGGCATGCTGCTGACCCGGGCGACCGACAACCGGCTGAAGGCGTTCTTCTCGGGAGGAGAGGTCCGGTACGGCGGCGCGGCGTTCCAGGGGAAGGGATTCCGCTCGCTCGGCCAGGAGGCAATCTACGCGTCGGCCATCCGGCTCTGGCGCGGCGAGAAGTATCGCGGGCCCGACGGGAGCTGGCGGGGCGACGTCGTGGCGCCCCTCATCCGGGACCTCGGCGCGGCGCTCGCAATGCGGCCGGACCCGGCGACGGTCCACTCGACGCTCTCGGCGCAGATGGGCAAGGCCGGCGAGCCGATGGACGGGAAGGACCTGCACGTCGGCGACTTCGGCTGGGGGATCCTGCCGCCGACCGCGCCGCTCTCGATCTCGTCGCTCACGATCGCCGGCATGGCCATGGCGTTCGCGCGCGAGGGATCCGGCCGCGTCGGCGTCTCCTATATCGGCGAGGGAGGAACTTCTCTCGGCGAGTGGCACGAGGCCGTCAACGCCTGCGCAGCGCGCCGTCTGCCGGCGATCTTTTGCGTCCAGAACAACCAGACCGCTCTCGCGACTCCGGTCTCCGATCAGTCCGCCGTCCGCGTCTTCGCGGAGAAGGCGGCGGGCTACGGGATCCCCGGCATCACGATCGACGGAACGGACCCGGACCGCATCGCCGCGGCCTTCGCGTGGGCCGCCGAGCGCGCGCGCGCCGGCAAGGGCCCGGCGCTGATCGAGCTCGTTTGCATGCGGATGTGCGGCCACGCGCATCACGACGACATGCTTTACCTCGGCAAGGAGCCGCCGATCTCCTGGGGCTATCCGCCGCTCCATGACTCCGGCTACGCGAACCGCGAGCTGTACGAGTTCTGGTTACGGCGCGACCCGATCCCGAACTACGCCGCGAGGCTGGAGGCGGAGGGCATCCTGGCGGAGGGAGACCTCGAACGGTTCCAGGCGGAGGCGACGGCGCTCGTGGAGGCGGAGGCGCGGAAGGTCGTCGCCGCGCCGTGGCCGGAGCCGGAGGTCGCGGGGCGCAACGTCTTCGCGGGCGAGCAGCCGCGCCGCCGGATCGAGGTGATGGAGCCACAGGCGCGCGGGCGGCTGGTCCCGGGCGTCCTCCTGCGGCCCGATCCGGGGCTGCCGTTCGACCCGAAGGGCCGGACCTTCCTCGAGGCCGTGACGCTCGGAATCCGCGACGCGCTCGCCGCCGATCCGCGGGTCTTCGTTTACGGGGAGGACGTCGGCGGAAAGTACGGGAACGCCTTCCTGCTGCTTCGGCCGCTGCTGGCGGAGTTCGGAGATCGGATCGTCAACTCCCCGCTCTCGGAGGCCGCGGTGCTGGGCGTGTGCGTCGGCGCGGCGCTCGCCGGCCAGCGCCCGATCGGCGAGATCCAGTTCAACGACTTCGTCGCGACCGGGTTCAACCAGCTCGTCAACAACGCCGCGAAGATCCGCTACCGGTGGGGCGGCTCGGTTCCCATGGTCGTGCGCATGCCGTGGGGAGGGTTGCGCCACGCGGGCCCGTACCACAGCCAGAACACGGAGCCCTGGTTCTACCGGACGCCGGGGCTGAAGATCGTGGTTCCCTCGACGCCCGAGGACGCGCGGGCGCTGCTCGCGTCGGCGGTCGCGGACCCCGACCCCGTCCTCTACTACGAGCACATCGCCCTCTACCGCGATCCGCGCGTGAAGCAGGTTCTGCCCGACGCGGCCCCGGCGCCGCTCCCGCTCGGAAAGGCGGCGCTCCGGCGCGAGGGATCGGACCTCGCGATCGTGTCCTACGGGGCGTACGTGCACGTCGCGATGCGGGTCGCCGAGAAACTCGCTCGCGACAAGATCCAGGGCTCAGTGCTCGATCTGCGATCCCTCGTGCCGCTCGATCGGGACGCGTTGCTCGCGCTCGCGAGGCGTTGCGGCCGCGTGCTCATCGTGCACGAAGATTCGCGGACCGGCGGCATCGGCGAGAGCCTCGCCGCGATCATCCAGGAGGAGGCGTTCGAGCACCTGGACGCGCCGGTGCGGATCATCGGCGCTCTCGATACGCCCGTCCCCTACTCTCCGCCGCTCGAGGAGTTCTTCCTGCCGAGCGAGGCCGAGGTCGAGCGGGCGGCGAGGCTGCTGGTTCAGTACTGAGGTCGCACTTGGCGATCGGCTGTCAGCGATCAGTTCTCACGACCACATGACTCTCGTCTCCGGTACGAAACGCGGGCCGTACGAAATCCTGGCGCCCCTCGGCGCCGGGGGAATGGGAGAGGTCTACCGCGCGCGGGACACCCGGCTCCGCCGGGAGGTCGCGCTGAAGGCTCTTCCAGCGGCGTTCGCCGCGGACTCGGAGCGGCTCGCCCGGCTCGAGCGGGAGGCCCGGCTCCTGGCGGCGCTCAACCATCCGAACATCGCCGGAATCTACGGAATCGAGGATTCCGGCGATTCGGTGCTCCTGGTCCTCGAGCTGGTCGAGGGCCAGACCCTCGCGGAGCGGCTCTCCGCCGGACCGCTGCCGCTCGAGGACGCGCTCTCGATCTGCTCCCAGATTGCCAGCGGACTCGAGGCCGCGCACGACGCGGGGGTCATCCACCGCGACCTGAAACCCGCCAACGTCAAGGTCCGTCCGGACGGTTCGGTGAAGATCCTGGATCTCGGGCTGGCGCGCGCGCTCGAGCCGTCGCCGGCCGGCGATCCCTCGCTCTCGCCGACCATCACGTCCGGGGGGACCGAGCCCGGCGTGATCCTGGGAACCGCGGCGTACATGAGCCCCGAACAGGCGCGCGGGCGGTCGCTCGACCGCCGCTCGGACGTCTTCTCCTTCGGCTGCGTGCTCTACGAGAGCCTGACGGGGAAGCGCGCCTTTCCGGGCGAGACCATCTCGGACACTCTCGCCGCAATCCTGCGCGCCGAACCGGATTGGAGCGCCCTGCCGCCGCCGACTCCCGGCACGATCCGCCGACTGCTGCGGCGCACGCTCGAGAAGGACGCGAAGCGGCGCCTGCGCGACATCGGAGATGCGCGTCTCGAAATCGATGAGGCGCTGGCCTCGCCGGAGCCCGAGGACCGCGCGCCCGCCCCGGCGCCGGCGCGGCGGCGCCCGCCTCTCCTCTGGGCGCTCGCCGGTGCGCTCCTCGGTATCGTCACCACGTTCTCCGTGGGCCGGCAGTTCGGTCGCCCGACCGCCCCGGCGGTTTCGCCGACCCTGCGCGCCGTCCTTCCGCTTCCGCCCAACACGCGCCTCGGCTTCGCGGATCGTCCGGCGATCGCGGTCTCTCCGGACGGTCGGACGATCGTCTTCCGGGGGGTCGAAGGGCAGATCGCCCGCCTCTATCGCCGCGACGTCGGGGGAACCGAAGCAAAGCCGATCGCCGGCACCGAGGGCGGCTTCGCACCGTTCATCTCACCGGACGGCCAGTGGCTCGGCTTTTTCACCGCGGTGGAACTGAAGAAGGTTCCTCTCGCCGGAGGCGCGCCGATCCGGATCACCCTCGTCACGCCGGTCACCGCGGGAGGGGCGTGGGACAAAGACGGAAACATCGTCTTCACGCTCACGTTGAACGGGCCGCTGTCCCGCATTTCCGGAGCGGGCGGGGCCGTCCAGCTCCCGGAAGCGCCGATGATTTCGACGCTCGACACTTCTCGAGGAGAGCGGTCTCATCTCTGGCCCCAGCTCCTTCCGGAGGGCCGCGGGATTCTCGTGACGATGGTCGTGGGGGAGGACTTCCAGGACTTCGACAACTCTCAGATCGTGGTCCTCGACCCGAAGAACGGTCACCGGACCGTGGTGCTCGAGGGGAGCCCGTTCGCCCGCTACGCGGCGGGCCAGCTCTTCTTCGTACGGGGCAACGCGATGTTCCGGGTTCCGTTCGATCTCTCCCGCCTCGCCGTGACCGGATCGCCGGTCCCGCTGGCGGAGCGGGTCGCAATCAACTCTCTCACCGGGACCGCGAGCTTCGCGGTCTCGCCCGACGGGACTTTCGTTTACGCCGATGGTCCGCCGATCGAAAGCTCGAAGTCCGTCGTCGTCCAGCTCGATCGGCGCGGGACTGAAAAGACCCTGCCGCTGCCCGTCGCCGATTACCATGCGCCGCGCCTCTCTCCGGATGGAAGGACGCTCGCCCTCGGAAAATGCGACGGCGCGTCCTGCAAGCTCGTCCTCTACGACCTCGAGCGCAAGGCGCTCACTCCCTTGACCTCGGAGCCCGGCCGTTTCTTCAACCCGGTGTGGTCTCCGGACGGCCGACGACTCGCCTACTCGGGTTTCGGCGACGGCGCGCCCACTCTTTACGTCAAGAACGCGGACGGGAGCGGCCCGGCCCAGCGGCTCACCGACGCACCGACCGCAACGAGAGAGACGGCGGAATTTCCCAACTCCTGGTCTCCGGACGGACGGACCATCGCGTACGTCGTCGTCCACCGGCTGACGGGCGGCCGCCCCTCCCGCGACGTCTGGCTGGCCTCGCCCGGCGAAAAACATCAGACGCGGCCCTGGATGGAGACTCCGTACGCCGAATCCAGCGCCGCTTTCTCGCCGGACGGGCGGTGGATGGCCTACGTCTCGGACGAATCCGGCCGGAAAGAGGTCTACGTTCGGCCTCTCTCCGAGACCGGCGGCAGAGTCAAAGTCTCGAACGAAGGCGGAGTCGAACCCGTGTGGACACGCGGCGGGCACGAGCTCCTCTATCGAAACGGGAGCCAGTTCCTATCGTGCGAGATCCAATCGGAGCCGGGTCTTGCCGCCGGCGTACCGCGCCTTCTCTTCTCGGGCGACTTCCTACCCGGGGGCAGAGAAGACGCGCCGTTCGAATACTCCGTCTCGACCGACGGCAACGTGATTTATGCGACGCGACCCGTGGCCGCGCCGGAACCCGAACGCCGCCTCGCGATCGTTACGAACTGGCTCCGATAGTCCGGGCGCCGATCACCGGTCCTCCATCGGCACGAAGGGCCGCTCGTCCTCCCCGACATAGATCTGGCGGGGGCGCGCGATCTTCTGCTCGGAATCGAGGAGCATCTCCTCCCACTGGGCGAGCCAGCCCGCCGTGCGCGGGATCGCGAAGAGAACCGTGAAGGCGGCCGTCGGAATCCCGATCGCCTGGTAGATCAGGCCGGAGTAGAAGTCGACGTTCGGGTAGAGCTTGCGCTGGACGAAATAGTCGTCCTGCAGAGCGATCCGCTCGAGCTCGAGAGCGATGTCGAGAAGCGGGTTGCGGCCGGTCACCTCGAAGACCTCGTCCGCAATTTTCTTGATGATGCGGGCGCGCGGGTCGTAATTCTTGTAGACGCGGTGCCCGAATCCCATCAGGCGCTTGTCGCCCTTCCCTTTCTTGACCTCATCGATGAACGCCGGGACCTTCGAGATCGAGCCGATCTCCTGGAGCATCTTCAGGACCTCTTCGTTCGCCCCGCCGTGCAGAGGTCCATAGAGCGCCGCCGCCGCGCCGGCGACGGCGGAGTAGGGATCGGTGTGAGACGAGCCGATTCCGCGCATCGCGTGGGTGCCGCAGTTCTGCTCGTGGTCCGCGTGAAGGATGAAAAGCACGTCGAGCGCCCGGACGAGCGCCGGATTGGGATGGTACGAATCCGCCGGGAACTTGAAGAGCATGTTGAGGAAGTTCTCGGTGTAGGAGAGGTCGTTGTCCGGATACACGTACGGCTGGCCGAGGCTGTGGCGGTACGCAAACGCCGCCAGCGTCGGCATCTTGGCGATCAGGCGGTGAGCCTGGGCGCGGCGGGATGCCGGATCGTGAATGTCGCGGGCCTCCGGGTAGAACGTGGACATCGCGGCGACCGTTCCGATCAACATCCCCATCGGATGCGCGTCGTAGTTGAAGCCGTCCATGAACTTCTTGAGCGACTCGTGGATCATCGTGTGGAACGTGATCTGCCGAACCCATTCGGAGTACTGGCTGGGGCTCGGAAGCTCCCCGTGCACGAGCAGGTAGGCGATCTCGAGGTACGTGCCCTTTTCGGCGAGCTCGTCGATCGGATAGCCCCGATACCGCAGGATGCCCTTGTCGCCATCGATGTAGGTGATCCGGCTGCGACAGGAAGCCGTGTTCAGGAAGGCGGGATCGTAGGAGAGCAGGCCGAAGTCATCCGGGGCTACCTTGATCTGGCGCAGGTCGATCGCGCGGATCGCCCCGTCCGTGATCGGCAGGTCGTAGGATTTTCCGGTTCTCTGGTCGACGACGGTCAGGGCATCCCGCCGGGACTCGCGCGGAGAGACGTTCTGCAGTTTCAGCTCTTCAACCATAGTGGACATTTTCATGCACCTTTCCCTCTAAGCGTCTGCGGTCAGCGTAACTTTCGATCCCGGGGAGGTGCCTGATGCAGATCGCTCAGCCCCGGGGAGAAAATGGGGCCGTGCCCGAGGCCCTCCGGCGCATCCTCCACGTCGACATGGACGCGTTCTATGCGTCGGTCGAGCAGCGGGACAACCCATCGCTGCGCGGCCGGCCGGTCGCGGTGGGGGGCCGGCCCGAGAGCCGCGGCGT
>JBKPMI010000035.1:0-6168 GCA_046732075.1 Acidobacteriota bacterium
GCGAGACGAACCTCCTCGCCGGGCTCTTCCGGACGGACAAGAGCGCGACGACGAACTCGGTCCCGTTCCTCGGGGATATCCCGATCCTCGGCCGGCTCTTCTCGAAGAAGGCCACGACCGACGGGCAGACGGACCTCGTTCTGACGCTGACGCCGCACATCATCCGGATCCCGGACGTGACGGCCGAAGACCTCGAGCCCGTCTATGTCGGCACCGACTCGAACATCTCGTTCCAGAACACGCCACGGATCGAGTCGCCCGGGGCCCAGGGCCCCTTCGATTTCAGCGGGCGCTCGACGCCGCCGGCACCGCGCGGGGTGGCAGCGCCGAACGCCCCGGTCGTGACCCCGGCGCCGCAGATCCTGGTGCCGGGCGGCATGCCGAACGACCCGTTCCGGCCGAACCCTCGTGACGCGATCCCGCCGCAACCCACTCCGGTGCCGCCGGGGACCGTTCCGCAGAGCAACCAGTCGGTGATCTTCGACTTCGACCCCCCGTCGGTGGCGATCGCGCCCGGCGAGCAGAGGACGATGATCGTCCGGGCGACGGGGGAGAACGCATCCGCCGCCGGCAAGGTCGAGGTGCGCTTCGATCCGGCCGTGGCGGCGGTCGTAGCGGTCCGCCCGCTGGCGGTCGGCGACGGCGTCGCGGAGGGACGGGTGGAGGGGAACCGGGTGATCCTCGACCTTCCCTCGACGCTCGGCCTGACCGGGACGCAGTCCCTGGCCGAGATCACGATCCGCGGGATCGCACCCGGCTCCTCCAAGCTCTCCTTCGAGAACTCGATGGCCGCGGGGCCGGCCGTCGTCGCCGATGCGTCCATCGAGGTGCGCAAGCCGTGACTCGCCTCTGGACGCGCTCCCGGCTTCCCGCTTCCGGTTTCCGGGCTCGGGAGCGGGGCTTCACGATGGTCGAGATGGCCGTCGTCGCGGCCATGATCACCATCCTGACGGCGATGGCGATCCCGGTCGCGAAGTACACGCTGAAGCGGCAGGACGAGATCGAGCTGCGCTATCAGCTCCGGCTGGTGCGCAACGCGATCGACAAGTACAAGCAGTATTCGGACGCCGGGCTGATCCCGCTGGCGGGCGTGGCGACCGAGGGCTATCCGCCGGATCTGGAGACTCTCGTCAAGGGCGTGGACCTCGTCGGGCAGCTCAACAAGAAGATGAAGTTCCTCCGGAAGATCCCGGTCGACCCCATGACCAAAAAGGCGGAGTGGGGCCTGCGTTCCTTCCAGGACGAGCCGGATTCGTTCTCCTGGGGCGGACAGAACGTCTACGACATCTTTTCCCTCTCGGACGGCCGGGCGATCGACAAGACCTACTACAAGGACTGGTGATAAATGCGACGTGAGCCGGTAGCCGGTAGCCGGAAGCCGAAGGTCGGTTTCCGGGAGCGTTCTCGTGCTCCCGGCTCCCGGCTACCCGCTTCCGAGCGGGGCTTCACCCTCCTCGAGCTCCTCGTCGTCATGACGATCATCGGCATTCTCGCGGCGGTGGCCATTCCGGCCCTGCGGGATTCGCCGCAGCGGGCCCGGGAGGCCGCGCTCCGTGAGGACCTGTTCACCCTCCGGAGCACCATCGACCAGTACCACGGGGACAAGGGCTACTACCCGCCGGACCTGGCGACTCTCGTCAGCGACGGGTACATCCGGCAGATCCCGGTCGATCCGATGACGAAGTCACGGGACACGTGGGTCGTCGATTTCGAGGAGATCCAGGCGGGCGACGAGACCACCGACTCCGCCACCACCGCGACGACCGAAGCGACGTCCACCCCGGCCGAGCCCGCGGCGCCGGGGGTCGTCGACGTGCACAGCGGCTCGAGCGAGAAGGCCCTGGACGGGACGGTGTACAAGGAGTGGTGATCCTCCGGGTTGCCCGGCGCCGGATGCCGGCCGGGTACACGATGGTCGCCATCGTGATCTTCATCGCGATCCTGACGATCCTGATCGCGGCCGTCGGCCCCTCGATCGGAACGATCATGCGGCGCGAGCGGGAGGAGGAGCTCCTGTTTCGCGGAAAGCAGTACGCCCGGGCGATCGCCCTCTTCCAGAGGCGGTACGGCCGCTATCCGATGGCGCTGAAGGAGCTGTACGTGAACCGGCCGCGCACGGTCCGCCACCTCTGGAAGGACCCGATGTGCAACTGCGACAACTGGAAGCTCCTGATCCAGGGGCAGCCGGACTCGACCCCGTTCCTGAACCAGAACGTCGATCCGAGCAACCGCCCGCCCAGCACCTATCTGCACCTCTTCCCGACCCCGACGCCCGTCGGCTTCGTCGCGGGCCCGGGCGAGGAGAAGAACGTGGGTCCCATCGTCGGAGTGCGGAGCCGGGTGCACCAGGAGGCCCTCCGGGAGTGGCGGGGCCGGCGCTTCTACGACGAGTGGCGCTTCATCGTCGGGGACGCCGACAGCGACACCCCCATCCAGAACTTCAATCCCAACACGCTCCGCGTGACGCCGGGGGGACCTCCCCGGCCCTGACGAACCCTTCGGCTGTGGCGATCAAGCCCTTCCACGTCAACATTTAAAGGAAAAATCTCGGACTCGGCCGGGCGGGATAAAATGCGCTCTCCTCCCGGGGGTCCCGATGGTCCAGAAACACCTTCTCGAAAACGGAGTGACCGTCCTCATCGACGAGATGCAGGACGTGCGGTCTTTCGCGCTCGGCTTCTTCGTGCGCGCGGGCTCCGGCGAGGAGACCGCCGCGAAGCGGGGGATCTCGCACTTCCTGGAGCACGTCCTCTTCAAGCGCACCCGACGCCGTTCGACGGTCGAGATCGCACGGGCGATCGACCGGCTCGGGGGGGACGTGGACGCCTTCACCACCAAGGAGTACACCGGTTTCTACGCTCACACGCTCGACACCCGCTTCGCGGAAGCCGCGGACCTGCTGGGAGATATCGTCCTGGCGCCGGCGTTCGAGTCGGACGACATCGAGGTCGAGCGCGGAGTCATCCTGGAGGAGCTGGGCGAGGCGAACGACAACCCGGATGACCTCGTCCACGAGATGTTCGTCCGGTCTTTCTGGCGGAGTCACCCGCTGGGCGCGCCGATCCTCGGCACGGCCGAGACGGTGCGAGGCATCGGCCTCGGCGACCTGTACCGGTACTACCGGGAGCGGTACACCCCCGACCGGCTGATCGTCTCGGTGGCCGGCCACGTCCGCGAGATGGAGGTCCTGGCGTCGATCGAGAAGCTCTTCCGGAGGCGGTCCGCCCGCGGACCGAACGCCCGGGTCCGGGCGGGTGCCGGCACCGGGAAGCCGCACTCGTACCAGGACATCCAGTTGAAGGCGCGCCGGGGTCTCGAGCAGGCGCATGTGTGCCTCGGAGTCGAGGGCCCGTCCCAGGCGAGCGGCCGGCGATTCGCGGCGCACCTGCTCGACATCGTATTGGGTGGCGGCATGTCGTCCCGACTCTTCCAGGAGGTCCGGGAGAAGCGGGGGCTCGTGTACTCGGTCGCCTCGAGCCTGAACTCCTACCGGCTGGGCGGCTACGAGACGATCTACGCGGCCTGCGCTCCGAAGAACCTGGCCCGGGTCCTCGAGGTCACTCTCCGGGAGCTCAAGAAGTTAAAGCGCGACGGGGTCCGGCCGCGCGAGCTCGCCTGGGCCAAGCAGAACCTGAAGGGGAGCATGATCCTGGCGCTCGAGTCCACCGTGTCCCGGATGTCCTCCCAGGCGCGCCAGGAGTTCTACCTCGGCCGGGTGGCGCCCGCGGAGGAGCGGCTGGCGAAAGTCGACGCCGTCACGGAGGTCGAGGTGGACGAGGAGGCCGAGCGCCTCTTCGACGGCCGGGTCCTTTCGCTGGCCGTGGTCGGGAACGTCGGCAAGCTGCCGCTGACCGCGCCGGATCTCGCAGCGGCGCTCTAACGTCGGAGGGCGGCCTGGAAAAGGCTCCGCGTGGCCTCCGCCCGGCCGAGGATCTCTTCCCGTAGCGAACCGTATTCCTTCGAGCCCCGGATCCGGGCCAGCAACGGGTCGTTGTCGAAGCTGGGAGCGCACGGGAACCCCGTCTCGGAGGCCTCGCGGAGGAACCGGACGGCTCCGGCCGTATCGCCGTGAATGGCGTGCACCTCCGCCAGGAACTGGAAAACGTGATGAAAGTGCCCGACGCGGCGGTCGGCTCGAACGATTCGCGCCTCGTCGGCGGTCGTGTCCTGGCCCGCCCGGGCGTGGGCGATCGCAAGAATGGACGGGCCGGCGGGATCGGTCGGCTTGTCGCGCGAGAGCGCTTCGGCGTCGGGAATGACGCTCTTCGGATCCTCGAGGAGGGCCCGGAGCCAGAGCGTCTGCCAGCGGACCACCCAGACGTTCCGGGTCTCCGGGTCGAGGCGGCGGAACTCTTCGAGGGCCTTCGGCGGATCTTCCAGCCAGGCCCTCATTGAGGCGCTGACCCGGGGCGCCTCCCCGAAGGGGTTCAAGCGCCTCGCGACCTCGATCTCCTGCCGGGCCTCCGGAAGAAGCCCGGAGTGATAGGCAATGCGGGCCAGGTCAAGGTGCGCGATTTCGAGATTCGGCGCGCGGTCGATCGCCGCCTGGAGCTCCCGGACGGCCGTCGGGACGTCCCACCCGCCGAGCGGCGACCAGGCGAGTGACGCCCGCGCCAGCCGGGGCTCGGCGAGGCTCGGGTCGAGTTCGATCGCGCGGTCCGCGTCGGCGACCGCCGCCCGGTAGTCCGCTTCGGAAGGGCGCGCGAACGTGATCCAGGCGCGGGCATACGCCCGGGCGCCCATCGCCCGGGCGAAGTTCGGCTGGGAGGCGAGGATCCGATCGAGCGCGGCGACGATCTCGTCGGTCCTTTCGGGCGTGCCGGCGGCGACCTCGGGCAGCCGCGCCCGGGTGGTCAAGTACGCCTCCATGACGTCGTCCGGGACGGCCTGCGACGCCGCGGATCCCGGTTTCGCCGCCGGCGCGACCGTCAACTGCAGGCGGTCGACGATGCGGTTCGAGATCTCGTCTTGGAGCTGGAAGAGTCGGCCTTCGGGGAGGTCGATCCGGTCGCTCCAGAGAAGCGCCGCGCGGGGAACGTCGATCATCTGGACCGAAACGCGCGTCAATCCCTCGGTCCTCTGGTAGGTCCCCTCGAGGACCGCGTCGACGCCGAGAGCCCGGCCCGCCGCTGCGGCGTCGACCGGGGACGCCTCGTATCGGGCGATCGCGCTCGTCGGCCGGACCGTCAGTTCCCGCACCGTCGCCAGCCGTCCGATGACCGAGTCGGCGACGCCCAGGCCGAAGTGCTCCGGCATCCCCTCGCCCGAGATCGCCCGGAACGGCAGAACGGCCAGCGTGCGCGGCATCGCGGCGGCCGGGGAGGGGCCGCTGCGCCGGGCGGCGAAGAAGATGGCGGCGAGCGCCGCGGCCACGACGGCGCCCGTGACCATCGGAAGCCCGAACCGGAGTTTTCGCGGCGCCGGCGGCACGCGGACCGCGCCGCTCGACTGTGTCGTCAACGCGTTTCGGAGGTCGTGAGCCAGGTCCGCGCCGGAGTGGTAGCGGTTCTCGCGCTTCTTGGCGAGGCAGCGACGCAGGATCCGGTCGATCTCCGGCGGCAGAGCGGTCAACACCGGGTCCGGCGGAGGCTCCTCCTTGAGGATGGCGTTCATCGTCTCGACCTGCGACTCGCCCCGGAACGGCCGCCGGGCCGTCAGCATCTCGTAGAGGACGACTCCGAGGGAGAAGAGGTCGGAGCGGCCGTCGAGCGGCTGTCCGCGGACCTGCTCCGGGCTCATGTAGCCGACGGTCCCCGAGATGACGCCGGGCTCGGTCAAGAGCGCGCTCCGGGTCGGCTCCTCCTCGGAAAAGGAGTCGCGCGACTCTGCGCTCAACTTCGCCAGGCCGAAGTCCAGGATCCTCGGGAAGCCGGACGCCGTGAAAGCGACGTTCTCGGGCTTGATGTCGCGGTGCACGACCCCCTTCTCGTGGGCGGCCGCGAGTCCTTCCGCGATCTGGGCCGCGATCTCGACCGCTTCCGCCATCGGAAGCGGCGCGCTCGCGAGGCGAGTTCGAAGCGTCTCGCCCACGACGAGCTCGGCCACGGCGTAGCGGATCCCGTCCTGCTCCCCGACGTCGAAGAGCGGAACGACGTTCGGGTGCGAGAGCGATGCGACCGCGCGGGCCTCGTTCTGGAATCGCCGGACGCTGTCGACGTCCCCCTGGAG
>JBKPMI010000036.1:0-3639 GCA_046732075.1 Acidobacteriota bacterium
TCCACGAGGGCTACACCGCGCCGGAGGCCGCCGGAGTGATTCACTCCGACTTCGAGCGCGGCTTCATCAAGGCGGAGACCGTCTCCTACGCGGACCTCGTCGCGTCCGGATCGCTCGCGGGCGCCCGGGAGCGGGGACTTCTGCGCCAGGAGGGGCGCGACTACGTCGTGGCCGACGGGGACGTGATGCTGTTCAAGTTCAACGTGTAGGGACGTTAAACGTTAAACGTTAAACGTCAAACGTCAAACGTCAAACGTCAAACGTCAAACGTCAAACGTTAAACGTTAAACGTCAAACGTCAAACGTCAAACGTGAAACGCTGAACGAGGGCAAGAAAAAGCCGGAGCTTCGAGCTCCGGCTTCGTCTTCCGTTTTACGTTTTACGTTTTACGAAATCGTGAACGTCGTCGAGCCCGCCGGCGCTCCGTTCAACAGGATGTCGACCCGGTAGGTACCGGGCGTCCAACCCTTCGTGTTGGCGGCGTGGAAGCTCGTATAGCCGTCCCCCGCCTTGTCGGTGACGACCTTGTCGTCCGTCCCCAACTGCTTGCCGTCGGGACCGAACCACCGGGCCGTGATCTCGGTGCCCACCGGCGCGCTCGCCGTCCACATCGAGACGTAGACCGTGTCCTTCGTGCCGAACGCCGTCGCGGTCTCGCCCGGGCTGTGGTCGGCGTTGACGGCCTTGGCGACCGTGATCCGTTCGATCCGCGCTCCGGCCGGGACGGCGGTCGCCATGGCCACGGGGGGCTCGGAAGCCGGGGCCGGCGCCGCGACTTCGACCTTCTTCTTGCAGGCGACCGTCGCGGCCGCCAGAACGATCGCCGAGGCGATCAGGAACAAACCCTGCTTTTTCATGACGTCTCCTCCGCTCACAGCGCGGGCAGGCGAAGCACCTGTCCGGGATAAATCAAATCGGGGTCCTTGATGTGGTCCTGGTTGGCTTCATAGATCTTTCTCCAGAGACTCGCCTTCCCATAGACCTTCTGCGCGATCTTCGAAAGCGAGTCACCCTTTTCGACGGTGTAGCTCTGCAGGGTTTCTTCCTTCGAGCTCAGCTGGCTCCCTCCGCCGGAGACGAAGCCGCTGTCATCGGGCTTGTCGGCGGTGTTGCCCAGAGACGATCCCCCGCCGGAGACGAATCCATCCTTGTTGTCGTCGGGCAAACGCATAGCTCCTCCTTCGTTCGAAGACGATGCACGGTCTGTGCCGCCTCGATCCTATTCCACGGGAGGAACCGAAGGGGGCGCCGGCGCCTCACCACGGGCAAAGCGCTCGTAGAGCGCGATTTCCGAGGGGCTGCCGATCGCGACCGGTATCCGGTCATGCAGCTTTCTCGGCGTGACGTCGAGGACGCGGGCCCTTCCCGTCGACGCGCGTCCTCCAGCCTGCTCGATGACGAAGGCGAGCGGGTGGCTCTCGTAGAGGACGCGGATCTTGCCGGAGGTCTTCCCCGACGCCGCGTCCGCCGGATAGAGGTAGATGCCCCCTTCCAGGAGGATGCGGTGAACGTCGCCAACCATCGATCCGGAGTAGCGCGTCGAATAGGGACGGCCGGTCGCCTCGTCTCTGCCCTTGAGGTAGTCGACGAACGCGCGGTCGGCTTCCGACCAGCCCGCCCGCCGCCCTTCGTTGACGGCGTATCCCCGGCCCTGCTCGGGCATGCGAACGTCGCGGCGCACGAGCACGAACTCTCCGATTCCGGGGTCGAGCACGAAGACGTGAGTGCCGTGACCGATCGTGTAGACGAAGAGCACGGCCGGTCCGAACAGGACGTAACCCGCCGCGACCTGCTCCGTTCCGGGCCGGAGGAGGTCCGCCTCGGTGCCGTCCCGCCGCGGCCGGATCGAGAAAATGGTGCCGAGCGTTCCGTTGACGTCGATGTTCGACGAGCCGTCCAGCGGGTCGAACAGGACCGCGTATCGGGCATCCGCCGCGTCCTTCCGATAGACGTGCGGCTCCTCCAGCTCCTCGGAGGCGACGAAGCTCACGAGGCCTCCGTAGTCGAAGGTCTCGACGAGGATGTCGTTGGCGCGGACGTCCAGCTTCTTCTGCACCTCGCCCTGCACGTTTTCGGTTCCCGCCGAGCCGTGCGTGCGCCGCAGGTCGGCAAGCGCGAGCTCCCGGGCGATCCTCTTGCCGGCCACTCCCAGGCGGACGAGCACGAGGGAGAGCTCGCCGGTCGCCCCGGGGTTCGCGCGCTGTCCCTCGAGGATGAAACGGTCGAGGGTGATCGGCGCGGGCATCGTGTGCGAGGAGATCAGTTCCGGGCTAACGCTTCAAGCGCCGGCCGGGCTCCGGAGGCGGTGCGGCGAACTCCTTCCAGGCGGGCTTCGGCCTCCCCTCCGCCGTCTGCAGGCCCCGGTTGGCGAAGAACGCGTCCCGGCGGACGGTGAGCGGGTCGCGGGGTGGCGCCGGAGAGGCGGAAACCGGCGCGGGATCCCGCCACGGAACGTAGCGCGCGAAGAGGAGACGGGCCGCGTCTTCCCGGCCGAGAATCCGGCGCATTCGCCGCACGAAGTCGGCCTGGCGAGCGACGCTCGAGTCGTTTTCGCCGGCCGAGGAGAAGCTCACCTCGGTAAATGCCACCGGCCGACCGGAGGCGGCCGAGAGGATCGTCGCCCAGTCCCGATCGATCGTTTCGGGGGGGCGGTGACGGAAAGGCGCGGCCGGCAGGAAGGGAGAGTAGACGTAGAGGAGGACGGGACTCTTCTCCTGGATCGAGGAGACGACCGCCGGGAAGCGCGAGTCCATCGGAGCGTTCGTCGCGACGCCCACGAGGAGGCGCGGCGCCTTTTTTGCGAGGAACTCGACCGCGCCGCGGAAGAGCGACCGGAAGGCGCGCAGCTCGTCGGGTTTGTCGGAAAAGTAGGCGTCGGCCTCGTTTCCGAGGGACAGCGTCGAGAAGTCTGCCAGCGCCGGGCCGAGGGCGTCGAGCAGCCGGCCGAGCCGGACCGTGAGCTTCGGATCGTCGAAGGCGGCCCGCGCGAGGTCCGCCGGGACCTGCCGGATCCTGCCGTTGACGAGCGGCAGGTCGAGATGCAGGACCGCACCGGACTGCCGCAGCAGCCGCGCCGTCCGCGTCACGGCCGCGACGTCGTACCGCCGCGGGCGCGGTTCCGCGGCGGGCCACGCGACCTCCAGGGCGAAAAGCGAGACGCCGGCCGCGCGGACCTGGTCGAGAGCCTCCTGGCGGTCGGGCGCCGACGCCGAGTCGGCCACGTTCACCGCGAGGCCGAGCGCCGGGACGCGGCGGCCCGGGCCCGGCGCGGGGAAGGGAGTCGCCGGAATGGACGCGAGGGTCGCGATGAGCAGGATTGCCGCCGATCGAGCGAACACCCCTCCTATTGTGCACGGCCGGGCGCCCGCGATGCGCGGCGCACGTAGAATTCGCGCGGAGGTGCCGATGTTCGCGAAACGCTCCCTTCTCCGGGTCGCCGCCGTCGTTCTCTTCGTGCCGTCGCTCGCCTGCAAGACCGCGACGAGTCCGACGCCCGCCACGACGGCATCGCCGGAAGCCGCACCGGCGCCGGCCGCAGCCGCCGCGCCCGCCCCCGCGCCCGCCCCCGCCGCCGGGCACATCAAGCTCCAGCACATCCTGATCGCGTTCGCTGGCAAGGTTCCGGGCAAGAACATCAC
>JBKPMI010000037.1:0-12944 GCA_046732075.1 Acidobacteriota bacterium
CGCTTCGACCGGCTGCGCGCGATGGGAATCCGCACCATCATGATCACGGGGGACAACCCGCTGACCGCCGCCATGATCGCGCGCGAATCGGGAGTGGACGACTTCCTCGCTCAAGCCACTCCGGAGCAGAAGCTCGCCCTCATCCGGAAGGAGCAGGAGGGCGGAAACCTGGTGGCGATGACCGGCGACGGGACCAACGACGCGCCGGCCCTCGCCCAGGCCGACGTCGGGGTCGCCATGAACACCGGCACGCAGGCGGCGCGCGAGGCCGGGAACATGGTGGACCTCGACTCGAATCCGACGAAGCTGATCGAGGTCGTCGAGATCGGCAAGCAGCTCCTGATGACGCGCGGGTCGCTGACGACGTTCTCGATCGCCAACGACGTCGCGAAATACTTCGCGATCCTTCCGGCGATGTTCGCCGCGACCTATCCGGCGTTGAACGCGTTGAACATCATGCACCTCGCGACGCCGCAGTCAGCGATCCTTTCAGCCGTCATCTTCAACGCGCTGATCATCGTGGCCCTGATCCCGCTCGCCCTCCGGGGCGTGAAGTATCGGCCTCTGGGGGCGGCGAAGATTCTTTCGAGGAATCTCCTCATCTATGGCATCGGGGGGATCGTGATCCCGTTCATCGGGATCAAGTTGATCGACCTCCTCATTGCCGCGCTGGGTCTGGCATGAAGCTACTCCTCCGATCCTCGCTCTACGTTCTCGTCACGACGGTGCTCTTCGGAGCCGCCTATCCGGCCGTTGTGACTCTCGTCGCCCAGCTCGTGTGGCCGAACGAGGCGAACGGCTCCTCCGTTCTCCGGGACGGGAAGGTCGTGGGGTCGGCCCTGATCGGGCAGAACTTCCAGAAGCCCGAGTACCTTCATCCTCGGCCCTCCGGCGCCGGCAAGGACGGATACGACGGGCTCGCATCCGGAGGGCGCAACAAAGGTCCGACCGACGCCGGGCTCGCGCAGTCGGTCGCCGATGCGGTCAAGGCCGCGCGGGCCGACCGGCCCGGCGATTCGAGTCCGGTACCGCCGGATCTCGTGACGGCGTCGGGGTCGGGACTGGATCCACACCTGTCTCCCGACGCGGCGGTCTGGCAGGCGGGGCGCATCGCTCGAGCGCGCGGGGTGCCGGAAGAGCGGGTGCTCGAGGTCATCCGGCGCCACGTCGAGCCGAGGACGCTCGGTATCCTGGGTGAACCGAGGGTCAACGTGCTATTGACGAACCTCGACCTCGACCGAGCGTTGCCGCAGGCCGCGCACCGCTAGACTAGCCGCACGCGGATGCCCGAGTCGCAGCCGCCCGGCCGACCCGACCCAGACAGGCTTCTCCGCCTCGTTCAGCGGGAAGAGGCGAAGGCGCGGCTGAAGGTCTACCTCGGCATGGCCGCCGGAGTCGGCAAGACGGTCCGCATGCTCGAGGACGCGCACGCGATGCGTCGCGCGGGCGTCGACGTCGTGCTCGGCCTGATCGAGCCGCACGGTCGCGCCGAGACGATCGAGCGCATCCGGGACCTCGAGATCATTCCCCGGCGGAAGGTCCGATACCACGACGTGGAGCTCGAGGAGCTGGACCTCGACGCGATCCTCGCGCGCCGGCCGGACCTCGTCGTCGTCGACGAGCTCCCCCACACGAACGTCCCTGGATCGAAGAACGAGAAGCGGTGGCAGGACGTCGAGGAGATCCTCAAGGCGGGGATCTCTGTCATGACAGCGTTGAACGTTCAGCACCTGGAGGGCCTGCAGGACGTCGTTCAGTCGGCGACCGGGATCGAGATCCGGGAGCTCGTTCCGGACCGGATCGTCCGCAGCGCGGACTCCGTGGTCCTGATCGACATCCCGGTTCCGGAGCTCCAGGAGAGGCTGCGCCAGGGAAAGATCTATCCGCCGGACCAGGCCAAGCTCGCGCTCCAGAACTTCTTCCGAGCCGAGCTGCTCGTCCGGCTTCGCGAGCTCGCCCTTCTCCAGACGGCGGAGCTCCCCGGGCGCGCCGCGGCCACCGCGGCGGTCGAGGAGAAGGAGGCGCGGACCCGGATTGCCGTCGCCATCCCGTTCGAGCCGGATGTGGCGCGGGCCCTCATTCTCCGCGGCTCCCGCCTCGCGGGTCGGATGAACACCGCGTGGTTCGTCCTGTACGTTCGGCAGAGGAAAGAGCATCCCCACAACATCTCGGCCGCAGAACATCGGCGGCTCTCCGAGAACGTCCAGCTCGCGATGTCTCTCGGCGCGACCGTCGTGACCCGGGAGTCCGAGGACATCGTCACAACCATTCTCGACTTCCTGCGCAGCGAACACATCTCTCTGTTGCTCGTCGGCCGGCCGACGGTCCACCGGGGGCTCATTCGCCGCATCGTGCCGTCGAACCTCGACCGGTTGATCGACCGAGCGTCGGGCGTCGACTTCTTCGTCGTGGAACCCGACACGCCTAACCTCGTTTAGCCGTTCCGGTGCACGCCGGGCTCGGCGGACGAGCTGAGCGTGACCCCGATCAGCCAGCCGATCGCGTAGGTCTTGGCGGCGGCTGCCAGACCGCGGCGAGCCGGCGGCGGCGCCGCTACCTCTTCCGGGTCACCTTCCACGTGCCGAAGACCCGGCCGGCGTTCCGGGTCGACGAGAACGTTCCCGAAATCGCGTCACCCCGGACCTCGCCGACGAACGTGGTCGTGACCTCACACGAGCAGGACGGATCCCAGTAGGGGTCGAGCGTCCCGCTCACCTTGCCCGCCTCCGCCTTGACGAATCGGATCGTCAGGAGCTGCGAGGTCGGGCCGGGCGAGGCCGGCTCGCCTCCCGTGCGGGGAACGCGGCCATAGGGGGTCGTCGATCCGCTGGGGATCATCAGGACGTCGCCGTGAGCGTGGTCCTCGCCGGCCGTCAGGTCGAAGACGATCGACCCGAGACGGCCCGTGGCGGGACTGTCGTACTCCCCCTCCCACCGGCCGGCGAGCGCCGAAAGCTCCGCGGGAGCCCCCTCGATCGGCACGGCGGCCGGGGTCGAGGAACAGCCGGGCAGCAGGAGGAGAAGGCCGAACCCGGCGGCGAAAACGAACCGAACCCGGAAAGCGCGTAGGTCCATGGTGAGTCTCCTCACCCGGAGCATACGTGCGCCTTCCGGTTCGGTTACGGCGGTCGGGAGGTCCGCTAGGCTTCCTTGTAGGCCCAGGCGCCCGCGATCGTCGCGATCACGAGTTCGACCAGCCCCCAAACGAGCCCGGTCAGGATCATCTTCTGCGACGCCATCCCCATGTTCATCTCACCGACGGCTCCCAGGAAGCGGCTGAAGAACCAGACCGCGATCCCGGCGATCATCGCGGTCTTCGCCCCCGCGCCGAACCGCGGCCGGATCGCCGCGTAGCCCCACACGGCGCCGATGCCGGCCAGAAAGCCCATGAGGTTCCAGATCACGATCGCGTTGCCGCTCATGACCGCTGCGGGGTCTTTGCCGAGCGCCCGCATCATCTCCGCAACCTCGTTCTTGAAGAGGACCGCGTGGAAGAGGTACTCGCCGATGTTGATGACGACGCCCGCCAGGAGACCTCCGAGGAAGACCCTGCCCCAGTTGATCCTGCCCATGCATCCCTCCTTCTCGAAAGAGCGGTTGGGAACGCCGAAAGTCCTCGGGTGGGGTTTGTTCCGCGCAGTCTATTGCAGCCGGGCGCTGTAGGCTCCGGGCATGCCTCTCGTCCACGACCTCGACACGCCCGTCGTCGTCGTCGACCTGGACGTCGTCGAGCGGAACGTCGAGCGAATGGCGGCTCGGGCGCTGGCCGCGGGCGTCCGGCTCCGGCCGCACGCGAAGACCCACAAGGTCCCGGAGCTCGGCCGGCTCCAGCTCGCGGCGGGGGCGTCCGGTCTTTCGCTCGCGAAGACCGGCGAGGCCGAGGTCTTCGCGGACGCCGGCTTTGACGACATCTTTCTCGCGTATCCGATCGTCGGCTCCGGCAAGGGACGGCGGCTGCTCGGACTCGCCGACCGCATCCGACTCGCCGTCGGCGTCGACTCCGTCGAAGGCGCGTCGAGCCTCGGAGCCGTTTTTCTGGAGGCGGGCCGGCGCCTGGACGTTCTCCTGAAAGTGGACTGCGGATATCACCGGATCGGGGTGCCGCCCGCCGCCGCGGCCGCGATGGCGCGGCGCATCGCCGACGTGCCCGGAATCACCCTGCGCGGGATCTTCACGCACGGCGGGCACGCCTACATCGCGAGCGCGCCGCCGGAGGTCGAAGCGATCGCGCGGAGCGAGGGGGAGATCCTCGCCGCCGCCGCCGAGTCGATCCGCCGGGAAGGTCTTCCGGTCGGCGAGGTCTCGGTGGGGTCCACGCCCACGGCGCGGATCGCGATGTCGGTCCCCGGCGTCACGGAGTGCCGGCCCGGAAACTACGTCTACCACGACGCTTCGCAGGTCTCGATCGGCACCTGCGCCGTCGAGGATTGCGCGATGACGGTGATCGCCACGGTCGTGTCGGTTCCGGCGCCGGGGCGCGCCGTGCTCGACTGCGGCTCGAAAACCCTGTCGACCGACCCGCTGCGGCCGCGCCCCGGCGGCCACGGCTGGATCCTCGGCCGGCGGAGCCGGATCGAGAGCCTCTCGGAGGAGCACGGCGTTGTCCGCGTCGAGCCCGGCGAAGAATTCCGGGTCGGAGAGCGCATCCGCGTGCTGCCCAACCACGCGTGCGTCGTGTCCAACCTCCACGACCGGATCGTGCTCGTCCGGGGCGACCGCGTCGAAGGGGAATGGGCCGTCGCGGCGCGCGGTCGAGTCCGCTGAAAACGGAGAGGCGTAAGCTTTCGCCAGAAAGCTTCATCTTTTTTCTTTCGGAGGTGGGCCAATGAAGTTCCGGCTTCTTCTGTCCCTTTTCGTCCTGAGCGGTTCGCTGATACCCGCGCTGGCGTCCGCGCAGGACGCCACGATCACCGGGCGCGTCACGCACGAGGATGGCCCCGCGATCGCCAACGCGACAGTGTCGATCGCGGAGCTCGGCGTCACCGCCACCACCGACGTGAGCGGCCACTACGTCCTGACAGTGCCGGCGGCTTCGGTCCGGGGTCAGACAGTCGAGGTCCGCGTGGTCGCCCCCGGATTGCAGTCGAAGACGGCGAAGGTGACTCTGACCGCCGGAACGCTGACGCAGGACTTCGCGCTCGGTTATTCGTTCCAGCAGGAAGTCGTCGTCGGATCGCGCGCCGCGGGCGCCGCCGCCGAGAAGGCGGTCCCGGTCGACGTCTTCACGGAGGAGCAGGTCGAGACCGCGTCCGCGAGTGCCGAGACCGCGCAGATCATCGAGAAGATCGCACCCTCGCTGAACTTTCCGCGGCCGACGATTTCGGACGGCACCGATTCCGTCCGCCCCGCGACCCTTCGCTCGATGGGCCCGGACCAGGTCCTCGTCCTCATCAACGGGAAGCGCCGCCACACGAGCGCCCTCGTATACGTGAACGGCACGATCGGGCGCGGCGCGCAGAGCGTCGACCTGAACGCCATCCCGGCCAGCGCCATCGAGCGGATCGAGGTCCTCCGGGACGGCGCCGCCGCCCAGTACGGCTCGGACGCGATCGCCGGAGTGATCAACATCGTGCTCAAGTCGGGAACGTCGCCCCTCGACCTCGGCCTGCAGGGCGGCACGACCACGCACTCCGACGGCGAGCTTCTGGACTTCAATGGAAACACGGGCCTCAAGGTCGGTAACGGGTTCCTGAACATCACCGGCGAGTACCGCAAGAGAAACGCGACCAACCGGGCCGGGAACGACCCGCGCGACCAGATCGTCGCGGGCGACGCCGGAAACAACCCGGTGGACCAGCCGAACACCCACTGGGGCGACGCCGAGGAGCGGGACATCATGGGCTGGGTCAACGGCTCCGTGCCGTTGAACGACGACGCGTCCACCACTCTCTACCTCTTCGGCGGCGCCAGCCGCCGGGACGGCGTCCACGGCGGAAACTACCGCCGCGCGCTCCAGGCGCAGAACTGGCCGCAGATCTACCCGCTCGGATTCCTCCCGCTGATCGAGCCCAAGATCGTGGACTACTCCGGCACGCTCGGCGTGCGCGGCGTGGTGGGCGGAGCGTGGTTCTGGGACGTGTCCGCGCAGTACGGTCACGATCAGTTCGACTTCGACATCACCCACACCCTGAACACGTCGCTCGGCCCGGACATCCCGCCGAACAAGACGAACTTCTACGCCGGCGCTCTCGAGTTCAACCAGTTCATCGCCAACCTCGACGTCACCCGGGAGGTGGAGATCGGTCTGCCCGGTCCCCTGAATGTCGCGATCGGCGCGGAGTACCGGCGGGAGAACTACCAGGAGCACGCGGGCGAGGAAGGGTCCTACATCGACGGCGGCCACCCCGACCAGTTCGGCGGAAAGGCCCCCGCGGGCGCGCAGGTCTTTCCGGGATTCCGCCCGTCGAACGAGGTCGACGCGTCGCGCAGCAGCTACGCCGGATACGTCGACTTCGAGGCGGACGTCTTGAGCTTCCTCCGGCTCGGCCTCGCGGGGCGATTCGAGCACTACACCGACTTCGGCGACACGTCCGACTTCAAGGTCACGGCGCGCATCGAGGCGACGAAACAGCTCGTCTTCCGGGGCGCGGCGTCGACCGGGTTCCGGGCGCCGTCACTCGGCCAGACGAACTTCTCCGCGATCAGCACGAACTTCCTGCTCGTCAATGGAGTCTTCACGCCCTTCGACGTGGGCCACTTCCGGGTGAACAGCCCGCTCGCACGGGCCCTCGGCGCCACCGACCTCAAGCCCGAGGATTCCGTGAACTACAGCGCCGGCTTCGTGTGGAGTCCGTCGCGCGTATTCGACCTGACGGCGGACTATTTCCACATCGACATCGACGACCGGATCATCCTGTCCGGCAACTTCACCGGCGCGAGCCTGAATCCCATCCTTGCCCCGTTCAACGCGACCGGTGCCCGGTTCTTCACGAACGCGATCGACACGACCACCGAGGGTTACGAGGTCACGGCGAACACCCGCGTGCCTCTGGGCGGCGCCGGATCTCTCGCGTTCCAGGCCGCGTTCGCGCATTCGAAGAACGAGATCACCCGGATCGCCGCGACGCCTCCGCAGCTCGCCGCGTTCCAGTCGGTTCTCTTCGACCGCCTCGAGCAGCGGCGGCTGACGTGCGGCCAGCCGAAGGACAACCTGCGTCTGACGAGCGACTGGCGCCGGGGTGACCTTGGCGCGACCGCGCGCGCCGGCATGTACGGTTCGTACTGCTCGATCGACAGCGCATTGCCCGCCAACGACCAGACGTTCGGTTCCGAGTGGGTTTTCGACTTCGAGCTGTCCTACCAGCTCGGCCACGCGCTGCTGGCGGCGGGCGTCCAGAATCTCCTCGACAACTTCCCGGACCGGAACATCCCGGCCAACTTCAACTTCGGAATCTTCACGTATCCCCGGAACGCTCCCTTCGGATTCAACGGGCGCTACGTCTACGTCCGGACGGCGTACAAGTTCTGATCCGGTAGCCGGAAGACGGTAGCCGGGAGCACGAGAGAAGAGCGGCTCCTGGCTACCGCATCCATATCGTCATGATTTCGCTCCCGATCTGGCTGGCGATCCTGGCCGGGGTGCTGGCCCTGTGGGCGCTCGTCGCCCACTTCGTTCTGCCGGGAGCCCGATGGATCCTCCGGCGGCGCATCAACCGGGTCCTCGAGGACGTTGAGGCCCGCCTGAAGATCCGGATTCCGCCGTTCAAGCTGACGAAGCGGGAGATCCTGATCGAGAGGCTCGTGGACGATCCGCAGGTCCAGGCCGCGGCGGAGGCCGAGGAGCGGGAGACCGGAGCCGCGCGATCCGAGGTGCGGCGCCGCATCGAGAACTACGCGCGCGAGATCGTCCCGCAGTTCAACGCTTATCTGTACTTCCGGCTGGGCTACCGGGTCGCCCGCTGGTTCGTGCGGCTCCTCTACCGCGTACGGCTGGGCTACTCCGACGAGGCGGGACTCGCGGCGCTCGATCCCAACTCGACCGTGATCTTCCTCATCAACCACCGCAGCAACATGGACTACATCCTCGTCTCTTATCTCGCGGCGGAGAAAGCGGCCCTGTCCTACGCCGTCGGCGAGTGGGCGCGGATCTGGCCGCTCCAGACGCTGATCCGCTCGATGGGGGCGTACTTCGTCCGCCGCAACTCGAAGGACCCGCTCTACCGCAAGGTCCTGGAGCGATACATTGCGATGTCTACCGCCGCCGGCGTCACGCAGGCGGTCTTTCCGGAGGGCGGTCTTTCCCGCGAAGGCTCGCTCCGGAAGCCCCGCCTCGGGATACTCGACTACATCGTCCGCGCATTCGATCCCGTCGGGCGAGACGTCGTGTTCGTCCCGGTCGGGATCAACTACGACCGGGTCTTCGAGGACCGGAGCTATCTCCTGGAGCGCGACGGAAACGGACCGAAACCGAAGGCGGCCGGCGCCGCGACGAACGCGATTCGCTTCGTCCTGCGCAACATGGTCCTGATGGCGCGCAACCGTTGGCACCGCTTCGGCTATGCCTGCGTCAACTTCGGCTCCCCGGTGTCGCTGGCGGCGTACGGGAAGTCTCGAGGCATCGAGTTCCGTGCGCTCACGAAGGAGGAGCGGTTCTCCAACGTCGAGAAGCTGGGAGACGACCTCATGGCGGCGATCGCGGCCGTCATCCCGGTCGTCCCGGTGCCACTCGTCGCCACCGTTTTCGTCCGCGATCCCGACCGGCCCCGCACGGAGCTCGAGCTGAAGGCCGAGGTGCTGGCGTCGATGAAGGATCTCGCCGGTCGCGGCGCGCACGTCTACTTGCCTCGAAAGGACCAGGACTACGCGATCACGGTGGGACTGCGCATGCTGACACTGCGGCACCTGGTCGATGAAAAAGACGGGCTATTGACGGCGCGGAAGGAAGAGCTGCCGCTGCTGACGTATTACGCGAATTCCATCGCGCATTTATTCGGTAGCCGGTAGCCGGTAGCCGGTAGCCGACAGAGGGTAGAGGAGTTCGCGGCGATTAGTTTTCGTCGTCGCGCACGAACACCGAGAGCAAGACGCTCACGACCGTCACCACCAGAGCTCCCAGGAACGCGGGAACGAACCCGGCCACGTGGAATCCCAGACCGAAAGACTCGGACACCGCGCTCGTCAGCCAGAGCATCACGGCGTTGATCACGAACGTGAAGAGGCCGAGCGTCAGAATGATCAGGGGACAGGTCAGGAGTTTCAGGATCGGCCGCAGGATCGCGTTCAGGACCCCGAAGACGAGCGCCACCAGGAGGAGTGACGTCCAGGGCCCGGTGTGCTCGACGCCCGGAACGATCTGCGTCGCGACCCACAGGGCCGCCGCGTTGATGAGGAACCTCAGAAGAAATCGCATGGAAGAAGCCTATCCCTGTTGGGCCGTGGCCCGCCGTACCGCGAGCATCGTGATGTCGTCGGACCTCTCGGAGCCCGCGGAGTGCGCGGCCACGGCGGCGCCCACGGCGTCCAGGAGTTCCGTCACCGACGCCGCTTCGCGGGCGAGGAGCTCGATCAGTCGCTCCTCCGAGAAGAAGCGGCCCGAAGGATCCTTCGATTCCGTGACACCGTCGGTGAACGCGAACAGGGTCTCCCCCGGTGCGAGCAGGCTCGTGCCGGCCGTGAAGGTCATCCCCGGCATCAGGCCGAGCGCCGGGCCGCCCGGCGCGAGCCGCGGGGCCGGCGACCGCGACGGTCCGAGGATGACCGGAGCCTCGTGCCCGGCGTTGACCCATGCCACTGCCCCGGACGCCGAATCGAGCACCGCCACGAACGCGGTCGCGAACATGTTCGAGCGGCCATGCGTCTTCGCAATGTAGTCGTTGGTCGACACGACCGACGACAGGAGCCGTGATTCGTCGGCGGCCCCGCCGGCCTCGGCGAACGTCCGCTCCGTGAACGCGCGCAGGAGGCTCCGGAAGAGCGCCATGAAGAGGGCCGCGCCGACCCCCTTGTCGCAGACGTCCGCGACCACCAGCCCGATCCGTGACCCTCCTGCGAGCGGGAACGCGTCGTAAAAGTCCCCGGCGACCTGGCGCGCCGGCTGGAACGCCGCCGCAATCTCCCAGCCCGCGGGCCGCGGCAGCTCCTCCGGCAGAAAGCTCTGCTGGATCTCGCGCCCGATCTCGAGCTCCCGCTCCATGCTCTTCGCCCAGAGCCGCTCCTTGTCGCGGAGTCGCTTCTTCTCGAGCGTTGCGCCGACGCGCGCCCGGAGAAGCACGGTGTTGAACGGCTTGGGGAGGTAGTCCGTGGCGCCGATCTCGATGCAGCGGACGACGCTCTCGATCTCCGTGACCGCGGAAATCATGATGACCGGCAGGCGGTCGAGAGTTCCGTCGGCGCGAAGTTGCTCCAGCACCGCGTAACCGTCGAGCTCCGGCATCATGATGTCGAGAAGGACGAGGTCGAACTCCTCGGCCGCGATCATCTCGAGCGCGCGCCGGCCGTTCTCGGCGCGGGTGACCGTGTGGCCCTGCTGCTGGAGGCGCCGGGAGAGAAGGTCTCGATTCATCTCGTTGTCGTCGACGACGAGGAGCCGCCCTCCGGTCGGCGAGGCGTCCGCGGCCAGGTTCAGCGCTCCGACGTGGCGAGGAGCCGCCGCAGGTACGGCAGCTGTTGCTCCGCGGCGCGCTCCCCTTCCTCGATGACGTACGGGATCTTGTCCGTATCGAAGAGGTGAATGCTCTCGCGGAACTGCGGAATGATCGGAAGGATCTCCGTGTGGTGCGCGAGGTTGTGGAACGCGTAGTTCGCCCGAAGCAGGTTGTTGGACATGATGCTCGAGAGCTGGAACGCGAACCGGAGGACCGACGTCGACTTCCGCTGGTACGGGCTCTCGAAGCCGAGCGTGACGATGACGTCGGCGCCGTGCTTGATCGCAACCCCCACCGGCATCGGATCGGTCAGGAAGCCGTCCACGTAGAGGCGGCCGTCGATCGACCACGGCCGGAAGACGTACGGGATCGCGATCGACGCCCGGATCGCATCGACGAGACGGCCGCTCGAGAAAACCTTCTGCTCGCCGCTGTGAAAATCCGTGGCGGTCAGGAACAGCGGGATGCGCGCCTCCTCGAACGTGTGGTCGCCGAACGCGGTCTGCAGGCGCTGGAGGATCAGGCGGTCGTCGACCAGGCCGAAGCTCTCCTGGAAGGGAAAGAGCTGCGGCAGCATTGCCCGCAGGAGCGACGGGTAATGCCGCCGCTTCGTCAGCTCACGCGTCCAGAGCCGCCGCGTCATCTCCTCCGCCTGGGCTGCACCGATTCCCAGCCCGATGAACGCCGCGTAGAGGCTGCCGCCACTGCACCCCACGACCATGTCGATCGCGATGCCCTCGCGGTCGAGCACCTTCAGGAGCCCGAGCGCCGCGGCGCACTTGACGCTGCCGGCGCCGATGACGAGCGCGACGCGGCGACCCTTCGTGCCGGGCGGGGTGCTCAAGCGGACGCCGGGTAGCTCGCGGACGCCGAGTCGACGTCCGGGTAGACCTGGAGGATGCTCGTGAAGCCCGAGAGCTCGAGGACGCGCAGAACTTCCCTGCGCACGGCGGCGAGCCGGAGGTCGCCGCCGTGCTGGCGCGCCTCCTTCACCGTCTCCAGCAGCGCGCGCAGGCCGGCGCTCGAGGTGTAGTCCACGCCGGCCATGTCGGCGACCAGGTGAACGTTTCCCGCAGTCACCTGGCCGCGGAGCGCCGAGACCAGGTCGGCAGCCGTCGTTCCATCGATGCTGCCTTCGATCGAGACGACGGTGACCGCGCCCCTTTTGTCCGACCGGATTTCCATGGGTCTCCTACTCCGGCGGACGCCGGACGAATTTCTTGAACATCGTGAGTCGGTTTCCATCGCCGTCGGACTCGTAGTCGAGCCGATCCGCGATCTGCTTGATCAGGTGCCAGCCGAGCCCGCCCGGCCGGCGGTCGGTCGCCGGGACGTCGAGACGCGGATCCGGAGCGTCGTCCGGATGAAACGGCGGCGAGTGATCCGAGATCGTGATCGCGATCTCGTCGCCGTCGACCGCGAACCTTACCGAGATGGGCCCGGGATCCCTTCCTTCGTAGCCGTGGACGATGAGGTTGCTGCAGGCCTCGTCGACCGCGAGCTTCAGCTCGAAGCACACCGCCTCCGGCGCCCCGGCGCGGCGGCAGGCCTCTTCGACGAAGTCGCGGAACGCCGCCACGTTCTCGACCCGCGCCTCGCGTTCGATCTCGATCGGGCCGGACCCCTCCGTGCTCTTCAGCCGGCCTTCCTCTTCTGGAGCAGCCCCTCGATCTTCGACAGCAGCCTCGTGTACTCGACGGGCTTCGTGTCGAAGTCGTCGCATCCCGCCTGGCGGGCCTTCGCTTCGTCGCCCGCCATGGCGTGTGCGGTCAGCGCGATCACTGGAAGCGTCCGTGTCTTCGGGTCGCTTTTCAGCCGGCGCGTCGCCTCCCAGCCGTCCAGCACGGGGAGGCTCATGTCCATGAGAACGACGTCCGGCGCCTCGCTCGCGGCGAGAGCCACGCCCTGCGCACCGTCCAACGCGAGGACGACCTCGTAGCCGCTCCGGATGAGACGCCGCGACAGCATGTCGCGGTTCATCTCATTGTCTTCGACCAGCAGAATCTTCGGCATGCTCGCCTCGGCTACACCGGGGCGCCCGTCCGGTAGACGGCCAGGATCTCCGCCAGCCGGTCGCGGTCCACGGGCTTGACGAGATAGTCCGCGGCCCCCATCGCGAGCCCGCGGTCGCGGTCGTCCGAAATCGAGACCATCACGACCGGGACCCCGGAGAGCTGCGGGTCGGCCTTCAGGCTCTTGAGCACGGTCCACCCGTCGATTCCGGGCATCACCACCTCGAGCGTGATCAGGTCCGGTTTCCTCTCGCGCGCCAGCTGCAGGCCCTCCTCGCCGGTCGCGGCGGCCAGGAGCTCGTATCCCTCGCGGCCAGCGAGACGCTCCATCATCTGCCGCACCGCGGGG
>JBKPMI010000038.1:0-10205 GCA_046732075.1 Acidobacteriota bacterium
CTGCGGTTCCGCACCAACATCGGATTCTTCGCGATGGGAGAGCTGCCCACCCGCGTGCGGCTGACGGCTCTGAAGCCGGATGGCTCCGAGGGCGGCCGGTTCGAGTTCCTCCTGAACGAGCCGTCCCAGTCCGGCCATTACGTCCAGGTCCCGATGGCGGCGATCCCCGGCATCGTCGGAGATCCCATGACGATCAAGGTCGAGGTGCTCGAGGGCAGCCGGGTCGGCGCCTACGTGGTCACCGTCGACCAGATCAGCTCCGACAGCATCTTCGTCCAGGGCCGGCCAACGCGACTGGCGAACTAGGAAGGGAATTCCTCGTCGACCCGAGAGCCCCGGCCCGCCGGGGCTCTTTTTTCTTGGAGGAGCGGACGACCGGGCCTCCCGGAACGTAAAAACCGGCGGCTCCGACGGTTAGAATGCCTTCTCGGCCGAACCGATGACCGAACGCGAAGTCCAAACGGGTTTTCCGGTCCCGGCCGGGAGTCTCACCGCAGTCCTCGAGGCCGAGGCGGTCTCCCCGTACCTGCACGACCGGGGCTCCGTCCTGTACAACCCGACTTCGGGCGCGTCGCTCCCGAAGGACGGCCCGGAGTACCGGGCGCTCTCCAACATCCGCCAGGGCCTTCCCTCCGGAGCGGATCCCGCGGTTCTCGCTCATCTGCGTGCGGCGCGGTTCCTGATCGACGACCTCGACGCCGAGACGCGGCGCTCCCATGTCCTGTTCGTCTCGCTCGAGACCTGCACGACGTGCAACCACCGCTGCCCGTTCTGCCCGGTGTCGGTGGATCCGCGGGAGCGCGAGGTCATGAGCCAGGAGCTCTTCGAGTCGATCGCCGACCAGGTGGTCGCAATCGGCGAGCGGGGCGTCGTCGTCTTCCTCTCGAATTACAACGAGCCCACGATCGATCCGCTTTTCGAGGAGCGCTGTCTCGCCCTCTTCTCGCGCAACCTGCCCGTCTCGTTGCTGACGAATGCGTCGCACTTCGACGCCGCCCGCGCGGACCGGCTGGCGAGCGCCGGAAGATTCCGCTACATCGGAATCAACCTGCCCACGCTCGATCCCGTCCGCTACGAGCGGATGCACGGAACGCGCGACCTGGCGCGGGTCCTCGCGAACATCGATGCGCTCGCGGCGCGGAAGCTCGCGGAAGAGACGGCGATCGTGGTGCTCGGCGACAACGACGAGGCGCACCGCCGCGACGTGGCCGAGATTCGCGAGAGGTTCGGACCCCGGGGATGGGAGGTGAAGTCCTTCCGCATCCGGAGCCGGCCGGCGAGCGGCACCTTTGTCCCCGAGCCCCCTCCTGTGAAGGAGCTGCGCGGCTGCGAGCTCATGGGATCGCGGCCGTTCGAGCACCTGCACATCACGGCGACCGCGAGGGCCGTGCTGTGCTGCCAGGACTACTACGAGAAGCTGACGGTCGGCGACTTGAAGACACAGACGGTCGCGGAAATCCTGGGCGGCGACGTGATGGCGCGCCTGCGGCGGTGGACGTACGGCGTGGAAGAGGCGCCCGCCGACTTTCTCTGCCGCCGCTGCGAGTTCGCTCTCGGACGGTGACCGAAAGCATCGCGGTCCGCGCGGATTCCGTCTCGAAGGTCTACCGCCTCTACGACAGCCCGTTCGACCGCCTGCGGGAGCTCCTCCTGCGGACGCCGCGCCACCGCCCCTTCCACGCGCTGAAGGGAATATCCTTCGAGCTGCCCGCCGGCAAGGCGCTCGGGCTGATCGGCGAGAACGGCGCGGGGAAGTCGACTCTCCTGAAGGTAGTGGCGGGCACGACGCAGGCCACGTCCGGCACCATCGAACGGCACGGGGTCGTCGCCTCGATCCTCGAGCTGGGGATGGGCTTTCACCCGGAGTTCACGGGACGCGAGAACGCCCGCATGAACGCGGCGCTGCTCGGGCTGTCCGGCGCCGAGATCCGCCGGCGTCTCCCGGAAATCCGGGCCTTTGCCGAGCTGGGGGATTTCTTCGACCGGCCGGTGAGGACGTATTCGTCCGGCATGGCGCTGCGGCTGGCGTTCGCGGTCGCCACGCACGCCGACGCGGACGTGCTCATCGTGGACGAGGCGCTCGCGGTCGGCGACGGCTATTTCCAGAAGAAGTCGATCGACCGCATCACCGATTTCCAGAAGGCCGGCGGCACGCTGCTCTTCTGCTCGCATGCGCTCTACTACGTGGCCCTTCTGTGCGACTCGGCCATCTGGCTGAAACAGGGGCAGGTGGCAGCCGCGGGCGCCGCTCTCCCGGTCGTGCGCGCGTACGAGGCGTTCCTCCAGGAGAAGGAGCAGGAGCGCGCCGAGGCCGAGAAGCCGGAAACCGCTCGGCCGGCGGCGACCGAGGGAAGGCGCCCGGCCCGGTTCACGGACGTCGTCGTGCACGACGGGTCGGGGTATCCGCGCTCGGAGTTCGGCTCCGGCGAAACCGTCGCGGTGGATCTGTCCTTCGAGACGGAGGATCCCACGCTCGAGTTTCAGCTCCGCGTCGGCGCGGATCGGGAGGATGGCGTGCAGGCGTTCGCGGTCGACACGCGGGAGGAGAACTTCGCGCCGCTGTCGGGCCGGCGAAGCTACCGCCTCCGCGTGGTCTTTCCGGACCTCGCGATCGCCCAGGGGCAGTTTCGCCTCTATGCCTTCCTGGGGGACGAGAAGGCGCTCCACCTCCACGACCTGCGCGTGCTGCGCCCCGGCTTCACGGTCGTCTCGCCCGACTACACGGTGGGCCTCTTGAAGCCGCGGCACGTCTGGAGCATCCGGGAGGAAAGCGCCGACGCCGCCCGGGCGGTCGCGGCGGCCTCCTCGACCGCCGTCCCTTGACCGCCGCCTCCGAATCCGTCGCGTTCCTCGCGCGTTCGGAGCCTCTCGATTACGGCCGCCGGCTCTCCCGGCTCCGCTGGAGGAGAAGGTTTCCGGGACGCCCGGCCGTGGAGCTCGCGCCCGCGGCTTCCGCGGAGACGGCATTCGCCGGGGCGGACCGGTGGATCGTGATCGCCGACGACACCGCGTTGCCGGCGCCCGGGCCGGACGTCCCCGCCGCGCCGGGCCGCGTTCTCGTCGCCGAGCCGCGGTCGCCGGCCAGCGGGCCCGTCGTGCACACGCTGCGCGAGCTCGAGGGCGCCGCGGCGGCGCCGGGCTGGAAGCAGCCGGCCGCGGATGGAACCGCGCCGGCGTTCGTCTTCCGCCCGTCGGATTTTCCGCCGTTTGCCGGAGAGAAAGTCGAGGACTACCTGTCGCGCGTTGCGTCGTCCGGGATGCCGCGGGCTCCCGCGTCCGGCTTCGGTGCGCTGGTTTTCGAGGATTCGCCCGGGGGGGACCGGGCCGACGTGACGCGTCTCTTCCCGGTGAACGTGCGCCGGCTGCTCGACGTCGGTTGCGGAACGGGACTGGCGGCGGCCGCGCTCGGCCGGCTGCGGCCGGGCCTCGCCGCGACCGGTATCGAGAAGGATCCGCGGATGGCGGCACTCGCCCGGGAGCGGCTGTCCGACGTGCGGGAAGGAGACGCGGCGACGGTTCTCCCCAGTCTCGCCGCCGCGGGGGAGCGCTTCGATGCGCTCCTCTTCGCGGACGTGCTCGAGCACTTCGACGATCCGGTGCGGATCCTGGGGCTCGCCCGCGGCGTCGCTTCCGGCGATGCGACTCTCGTCGCGAGCGTGCCGAACGTCGGTCATCTGTCCCTCGTCCGGGACCTGCTGCTCGGCCGGTTCGACCCGCTGCCCGCGGGTCTCGCCGACTCCGGACACCTGCGGTGGTTCACCCGCGCCTCCCTTTCCGAGGCGCTGGAGGAAGCGGGGTGGACCGACGTGGCGGTCCACGCGACTCCGGGAGCGGCCGCGCCGGACGCGGAGGAGTTTCTCCGCGCGGCGGAGGAGTGGGCCGGAGCGGACCCCGAGAGTCTCACCACGTACCAGTGGATCGCGGTCGCCCGTCCCGCGCTGCCGTGACTCTCGAGATCGCCTACCTCCTCGAATCGACGGCGCTCTCGGGCGGCGTGAAGGTCGCCCTGCTCCAGGCCGAGGCGCTGGCGCGCCGGGGACACCGCGTGACGGTCGTCTCGCCGGAGCCCCGGCCCGACTGGTTTGCGCTGTCGCGGGCGCGGTTCGAGCGCTCGGCGTTTCGGGACTCCGTCGACCTTCCGCGCGCTTCCGTCCGCGTGGCGACTTTCTGGACGACGGTGGCGCCGGCGCTCGAGGGCGCGCGCGGTCCGGTCTTCCATCTGTGTCAGGGCTACGAGGGGGACTTTTCGTTCTACGGGGCCGAGCGGGAGTCGATCGAAGGGGCGTATCGCGCGTCCACTCGCAAGCTGGTGATTTCGGAGACGCTGCGGCGGCGGCTGGAGGAGAAGGGATTCGGACCCGCGACGAACGTGGGCCAGGCCTTCGAGCGAAACGGCTTCTCACCCGGCGCGGAGCGGCCGCCGGCGGATCCGCCGGTCGTGCTGGTCGTCGGCCCGTACGAGGCGGACGTCAAGGGGATCGGAGTCGCGCTCGCGGGCCTCGACCTGTGGCGGCGCCGCGGCGGACGTTTCCGTCTCTGCCGGATCTCCCCCTTTCCGGCGGGGGACGAGGAGCGGTCGACGGGGCTCGTCGACGAGTATCACCACAGCCTCGCGCCGGAGCGGATGCCGTTCGCGTATCGCTCTTCCGACGTCTTCATCGGACCCTCCCGCCGCGAGGAGGGTTTCGGTCTCCCGGCGCTCGAGGCACTCGCCTGCGGCGTGCCCTGCCTGCTCTCGGATACGCCGGCGCACCGCGAGTTCGCGGGCGCCGCCGCCGCCTACTTTGCCGACGGTGATCCCGTCGCGCTCGCGGACGCGATCCCGCCGCTCCTCTCGGAAGAATCTCGCACGCGGGCGCGGCGCGAAGGTCCCGCGGCTGCCGGCGAATTCGACACGGCAGGCGTCGCGGAGCGGCTGGAGCGCGCGTTTCTCGACGCGGGCTCCTGAGCGACATGTCTCCGGACGTGTCGGCCGTCGTCGTGAGCCACCACAGCGCCCGGGAAGCGGAGCAGTGCGTGGCGTCGCTCGCCGCCGCATTTCGATCCGACGGCATCGCCGGTGAGATCGTCCTCGTCGACTGCGCATCGGGCGCCGAGGAGGTCGGCCGGCTGGGGGCGGCGGGCGCCGACGTCTTCCTGCCGCTCGCCGAGAACCGCGGATACTCCGGCGGCGTCAACGCCGGTCTCGCCCGCGCATCCTCTTCCCGCATCCTTCTCTCCAACGCGGACGTCGTGTTCGCGCCCGGTTCTCTGCGCCCGCTCCTCGAAACGCTGGAGGATCGTTCCATCGGCGCCGCCGCTCCTCTCGCCACGTGGGACCAGGAGGGGCGAATCCTCCTCCCGGCCGGCTGGGCGCCCGGCTTCTTCTCGGACCTCGCGCAGCTCTCGGCGGGCCGTCGTCCGGCCCGGGACGCTGCCCGCTTCGCCGCCTTCGCCCGACGCGCACTCCGGCTCTGGGAGTCGGGAGGCGCCGTCGAAAACCTGACGGGCGCCGTTCTCGCGGCGCGCCGGGAAGTGTTCGACCGGGTGGGGCGGTTCGACGAGCGGTTTCCTTTCGAATACGAGGAGACCGAGTGGGAGGACCGCGTGCGGTCGGCGGGCCTGGCGCTCCGCTTCGTCTCGCGGGCGCGCGTCCGACACCTCTGGGGTGTGAGCTCGTCCGCGAGCCCCGGCGTCGCGGCGAGGCGGGCGCAGTCCCGGCGCGTCTACCGGGCGCGGCGCTACGGACTGCTCGGCCGGCGGATCCTCGAGCGGGCGGATCGCCGCGCGGCCGCTCCGGAAATACCGCGGCGCGCGGAACCTGCGCTGCCCGCTCGAAAGGGCGCGTGGGTCGCGATCTCCCCGAATCCGTCGCTCCTGCCGTTCGCGGGCGCGCCGCTCGACGCCGACTTCGAGTTGCCTGCCGAGATCCGCAGGCGGCTCGAGCGCGGGCGCCTCTACTTCCGGGCGTTCGACGCGGCGGACGGGAGCCCGCTCGAGACCTGGGCCTGGGAGGGCGAGTGACCGGGTTCCGGATCCGCGAGGCAACTCGGGCCGACGCTCCCGGGATCCGCCGGCTCTTCCAGCGCGTTTTCGAGCGCGAGCTGACGGCGGAAGAGTGGTCGTGGAAGTTCGAGCAGAACCCGGACGGGTGGTACGGCGTGGTGGCTCTCGTGGGAGACGAGATCGTCGGTAACTACGCGGGATGGGGATCGCGGCTGATCGTCGACGGCCGGCCGGCGCTCTCCTACTCGGTCGGCGACGTCGCGACGGATCCGTCGGTGCGCGGCGTGGGAGGCCGCCGGGGGATCTACCGCTCGATGACCGAGGCCTTCTACGAAGAGGTCGGAAGGCGCGGCGTCCCCTTCTGTTACGGATTCCCCAACCCCCGAGCCTTGAAGATCAGCCACGCGATCGTGGGCTCCCGCACGCTCCTTCCGATCCGGGAGGTTCACGTCCCCTGCGCGGCTCTCCCGCAGTCCCCGGCCGACGTGCGAGCGGGGGACTCGGCCGGCGAGGGCTTCGACCCGCTCTGGACGGCGGCGGAGCGCGTGGAGACGTACGGCGTGGTGCGCGACCGCGCGCGGCTCAACTGGAGATTCCACGCCCGCCCTGCCCGGTGGTACCGGATGGTGTGGCGGGAGCGCGCCGGCGAGGCGCTCGGGTGGGCGGTCCTTTCCGTGACAGGGGAGACCGCGCTGGTCGCGGATTTTCTGGGGCGCGAAGCGGACGGCTCCGACCTGCCGCCGCTCTTTGCCGCGGCCGCCGGCGAGGCGCAGCGTCTCGGAGCATCGCGGCTCGTCTTCTGGGAAACTCCGGGCGGGCCCGCCGCGGACCTGCTGCGGTCCCTTCCCGGCGAACGGAGGGACGCCGGCTTTCCGATGATCGTGCGCACCTTCGACGATGCCGCCGCGGACCGGTTCGCGCGCGGCGCCCATCTCGTACCCTCTCTCTACGACCTGGTCTAGGAGTCCCGCAAAGCGAATAAACTCCCTCGAACGTAAACAGATGGCATCCGGGTGAAGGAAGAAGAGCTCATCCCCTACGAAGCGAGCGACCTGGTCGCCGACCGGATCCTCGTCCTGGCCGCCCACCCGGATGACGAGGTCCTCGGGGCCGGGGGGGCGCTCGCCCTGGCTGCCGACCGGGGCAGCACCCTCCGCGTCTGGATCGCGACCGACGGCACCGCGCAGGAGGGGGCCGGGACGGAGGATCCCGAGAGCTACGCGGCGCGGCGGCGGGGGGAAGAGCAACAGGCGGTCAAAGTGCTCGGCCTGCCTTCTCCGATCTTCGCGGGCCGGACCGACCGGGAGCTCGCCGGAGACTCCGGCCTGGAGACCGCCGTGCGGCGGCAGATCCTGGAGTTCGAGCCCGACCTCGTCCTGTGCCCGTCTCCGGCCGAAATCCACCCGGACCACCGTGCCCTCTCCGAGGCCCTGTACGGCGCGGTGGCGTCGTCCCGGCCGGAAGACCCGGATCACGACCGGTTCCGTTTCCTGCGCCTCGCCTTCTACGAAATCTCGCAGCCGTTTCTGCCGAATGCTCTCGTCGATATCGCAGGAGTCGCCGCGCGCAAGGACGCGGCGCTGCGCGAGTACGCGTCCCAGCAGAAGGTCCGCGACTACGCCGGAGCGCTCCAGGGGTTGAACGCCTACCGGCGCCTGACCCTCGAGGGCTCCGGCCCCGTCGAGGCGTTCCGCATCCTGCCCTGGTCCGAGGCGTCGACCCGGTCGCTGGAGGAATTCCGGCGGACGATCGGACCCGCCGTCGTCGGCGATGGCAGCCGCGGTCCGGCGCCGGTGGCGGTCGTCGTGCGGACGCAGAATCGGCCGGCGCTCCTGGCCGAGGCTCTCGAGAGCCTGCGGGCGCAGACCGCCCGTCCGACGCGCGTCGTGGTGGTCAACGACGGCGGAGCGTCGGTCTGCTCGGTGGTCGAGCCCTTCCGCGACGCGTTCGAGATCTCGCTCGAAGAGCTGCCCGAGCGGCGGGGCCGTTCCGCGGCCGCCAACCGGGGCGTCGAAGTCGCCCGGGAGGATCTCGTCGCGTTCCTCGACGACGACGATCGCCTGTTTCCGGACCACTTCGAGCGATTGATCGCCGCCCACCGCTCCGGGCCGCAGCCCGTGGTCTATTCCGACGCGGTCACGGTTCAATACCGTTGGGACGGTGACGCCTGGAAGCCCGGTCCCCGGGCGCTGCAGTACTCGCTCGATTTCGACCCCGACTTCCTCCTCCTGGCCAACTACATTCCGCTGCACACCCTGCTGCTGCCGCGCGCGCTCTATCAGAAGCTGAAGGGATTCGATGCGTCGTTCGACTACTCGGAGGACTGGGACTTCCTGATCCGCGCGTCGTTCGAGACGGCGTTCCGGCACGTGCGCGCGGTCACGTGCGAGTACCGGGTCTTCGAGGAGCGGGATGACCCCTCGCACGCGAAAGCCGGGTCGGACGGCTTCCAGGAAGCACGCAGGAGAATCTACGAGCTCTATGCGTCGCACCGGAGCGAGGAAGGGCTCGCCCGGATCCTCGACCGACTCCGCTCGCAGATCGCGTTCTGGTACGAGCGCGACACGATCTCGCTCGGAGAACTCAAGTACCACCGGGAGAATCACCAGCAGCTGGCGGACGCGCTCGCCGCGGCGGAGGCGCGCATCCTGACCACCGCGAAGCTCGAGCTCTTGACGACGGAGCTGCAGACCGAGCGGGCGCGCCTTCTCGCCGAGAACGAGCTGGTCCACGATCGCCTGGCCGAGGTCTTCGCGAAGAACGAGGAGTACGACCGTCTTCTGACCGACACCTACGCCGAGATCGACCGCCTGAACGCGATCCTGAGCCAGATCTACGGGTCGCGGAGCTGGAAGCTGCACCTGCTCCTCGACCGGCTTCGGGGGCGCAGCTAGGATGCGCCCGGGCGGCTTCGTCGCGGTGCTCGCCCCGGAGCCCATTCGTCCGCGCATGGCCGGGATGGGTATCCGGGCGCTGGAGCTCGCCCGCGCCATCGGGACGGAGTTCGACGTCCGGCTCCTCGTCCCGAACGATCCGGGCGAGGCGCGCGAGATCTCGGGCGGTGTGCCCGTGGTGGGCGCGTCTCCGCAATCCGGCCTCGCGCGGGCGGCCGCGGGAGCGAGCGCCGCGGTCGTCTCGGCGCACGCCGCGAACTACTGGTTCCACCAGCTGCCCGGGGTGCCGGTGGCCGCGGACCTGTACGACCCTTTTCCGGTGGAAAACCTGCACTACGCCCGCACGCTCGGGGAGGAGATCGCGCGGCACGACCTCGAGACGCTGCAGCTCGCGCTCGCGCGCTCGGACTTCTTCCTCTGCGCGTCGGCGGAGCAGCGCCTCTTCTACGCCGGCGCGCTGCTCGCGGCGGGGCGGATCGGGCCCGCGAACTTCCCGGACGACCCGGCTCTCGCGGCTCTCATCGCGGTGGTTCCCTTCGGAGCTCCCGGCCGGGCGGCCGCGGGCGACCGCGCCGCCGGGCGGCGGCTCCTCGCGGTTGCCGACGACGGCCCGCTCGTTCTCTTCGGCGGGATCTACGACTGGAGCGACCCCGCGCTGCTTCTCGAGGCGTGGCCCGCGATCCGGAGGGCCGAGCCCCGCGCGCGGCTCCTGTTCCTGGAGAGCCCGAACCCGGCGACCACGCCGCAGCGCGTCTACGACGAGACCTTGCGGCGGGCCCGCGCCCTCGACCCGGACGGAGCTTCGATCCTCTTCTCGAACTGGGTGCCTTACGGCCGGCGGGAGGACCTCTACGCGGCTTCGGACGTCCTGGTCTCGATCTCGTCGGAGGGGCTCGAGTCCGACCTCGCGTACCGGACGCGGCTCCTCGATGCGGCGTGGGGAGGCTTGCCGACTCTGTCGATCGCCGGCGGAACGCTGGCGCGGGAGCTCGAGGAGGCCGGCGCGGGCCGGCGCGTGGAGCGGTCGAGCGAAGCGCTCGCCGCCGCCGTGATCGCCGAGCTGCGCGATCCGTCGCGACGGGCAGAGGGTCCGCCCGCGGCGCGGCGGTTCGCCGCGGAGCGGAGGTGGGAGTCGGTGACGCAGCCGCTGATCGCGTGGTGTCGGCGGGCGGAGGTGGACCCGATGCGGCTTCCCCTTCCGGAGCCGGCGGAGCCGTCGTTCTGGCGCCGCTTCGCCCGACGCGGATGAAGCGGCCCGACGCGTCGATCGTCGTCGTCCACCATCGAGGGTCGGAACGCCTTTTCGAGGCGCTCACCGCTCTGGAC
>JBKPMI010000039.1:0-4031 GCA_046732075.1 Acidobacteriota bacterium
GGACCAGGGAGACCGCGCGCCGGAGCCGTGTCACCGATTCAGTCTACCGGGAGCCCCGCGCCTCGGTATCGGCCACTCTCTGATTCGATTAAACTTGCAGTCCACCCGAAGCACGATGGTCGAAGAAAAACAGTTGCCGGAAAAGATCGGCAAATACGAGGTCACCGGAAAGATCGGTTCCGGAGGTTTCGGCGCCGTCTACAGCGGCCGGGACCCGTACATCAAGCGCACGGTCGCGATCAAGACGTGCCAGCTGAACGACGAAGAGATCAAGAGCCGCTTCTTCCGGGAGGCGGAGCTCGCGGGGAACCTCCACCACCGGCACATCACGACCATCTACGACTTCGGCGTCGAGGACGGGATTCCGTACATCGTCCAGGAGTTTCTCTCCGGCGAGGACCTCGACAAGAAGGTCAAGCGCTCGGAGGCGTTGCCGATCCTCCGGAAGGTCGAGATCCTCGTGGCGATCGCCGACGGCCTCGCGTACGCGCACGGCGCGGGGATCATTCACCGCGACATCAAACCCGCCAACGTCCGGATCCTGGCGGACGGCTCGGTCAAGATCATGGACTTCGGGATCGCCAAGTCCCTCCAGACCGAGTCCAACCTGACCCAGACCGGCATCACCCTCGGAACCTCCGCGTACCTGGCGCCGGAGCAGATCCGCGGGGAGCCGGTCGACCGGCGGACCGACATCTTCTCCCTGGGGATCCTGGCGTACGAGCTGCTGACGTACCGAAAGCCGTTCCGAGGCGAGCACCTCTCGACCGTCCTGTACAAGATCCTGAACGAGACCCCGGAGCCGATCGAGTCGCTCGCTCCGGACGCGCCGCCCTCGCTCGTCGGCATCGTCAACCGCGCGATGGAGAAGCAGCGCGAGAACCGCTACGCGTCGATGGAGGCCTTGAAGCAGGACCTCCTGAACGTCCAGCGGGAACTGGCCGGGAGCTCGAGCCAGTTCCCCACGGCGGTTCTGCCGGTCGACGAGATGGACGCGACGATGATGACGCCCTCCGGCGGAATCGTTCCCTCCTCGATCACGCCGCCGTCCGGTTCGCTCGCGCGCGTGCCCGCGGCGGACGCAACGCCGTCCTCGGCATCGGGCGCGTCGTCTTCCTCCGCCTCGGCCAAGCGGAAGGCGGGCCTCGAGCTCGTCAACTTCCGCAACCCCGACGACGAGCCGGGCGAGGCGACGGTCGCGAGCGCCAGCGGTGAGGTCACACTCCTTCCGCCGCCGGCCGCGACACCGAGCCGCACCCCGATCTTCATCGCGGTCGCCGCGGTCCTGGTGGCCGGAGTCGCCGCGTACATGTACCTGAGCCGCGGCCGGGAGGCGAGACCTGCCGCGCCGACGACGACGGCCCAGAATCCGTCGAGCGAGACCGCCGCGCCGATCGAGTTCCCCGAGCCGCAGCTCGGCAAGGAGCCGGGCGGCGAGGCGAAGCCCGGCGCTCCGAAACCGCCGCCCGCGCCTCCGAAGGCCGCGGTGGAGAGCGCTCCCGCAGTGGCCGCGCCGCCTCCCGCGGCCGGGACCGCGAAGTTCCGCGTGCAGTTCAGCTCCATCCCGGTCGCTACGCTTTCCGTGGACGGGAAGTCGATCGGCCCGTCGATCCCGGCGAAGACGGTCGAGCTGGCGGAGGGGACGCACAAGGTGCGCTTCGAGGCGGACGGTCTCGAGGCCTACCAGCACGAGTTCAGGGTAGGACCGAAGGAAACGAACCGCGTCGCCTATCAGTTCCCGGTGGGATATCTCGTGATCAATGCGGACGCGCAGTGGGCCGGAGCCGCGGTCATCATCGGCGGCAAGTACAAGGGCAGCTTGCCCCAGGCTGCGAGAATGCGACTTCCGAAAGGAACCTACAGCGTGACGCTTCACCGCGAAGGATTCCAGCCCGTTACGAAGGAGCTCACGGTCGCCGAACGGGGCGAGACGCCATGGACTCCCCCGGCGCCGGTTGCGGTCGAACAGGGGATGAACCAGTGACCCGCGCCGCGCTCCGCGCCGGGGCGGTTCTCTCCGGCCTCCTGCTCGCTTCCGCTCTCTCCTTCGCGCAGACCGCGGAGAAGCTGGAGGCCGAGGCCAAGCGCGCGTTCGACTCCGGACGATTCAAGGAAGCCGCCGAGAAGTACGCGCGCGCGGCGGACTCCGCCGAGGTCCCCGCCGACCGGAAGGGCGACCTCTACCTGAACAGCGCCTGGGCCTTCTACATCGCGGGCAGCTCGAAGAGCGCCCGCGACAACCTCAAGGCGGCCTACTCCGCGCGGCCCGACCTCGTCGTGGTCGGCGACCTCTACAGCCCCGACTTCGCGCGTCTCGCGCAATCCGTCCGCGCCGAGATCGGAGGGACGACTCCGCTCCTGGGGCCGGCCGAACTCCGCGACCTGAAGAGAAACGCCCGGAAGAAACTGACCGACGGCCGCCCGGAAGAGGCACTCGCGGATCTGAAGCCCGCGGCGGGCTCGAGCGATCCGGAGGTGCAGCTCCTCCTGGCCGAGGTTTACGAGAAACTGGGCCGGTCCGCCGAAGCCGACGCGGCGCGTCAACGGGCCACCGACCTCCAGAAGGGGCTCGTGACCTCGGGTCCCATCCCGGGCTCCTCCGGCGCCGGCGGAACCGCGCCGATCGAGCCGGCCGTCAACGTGCGGCCGCTCCTCGACGCCTCGGAGCAGGCGGTCAAGGCGGGAGACCTCGCCGGCGCGACCACCCATGCCCGGCGCGCCGCGGATCTCGATCCCCGGAGCGCCGAGGCGCATCGCCTGCTGGGCGATATCGCCGCGGCGGGCGGACAGGACGAGGACGCCGAGCGCGAGTACACGGCGGCGGTCGTCCTCGACGCGTCCAACGCAAGGTCGGAGCTGGGCCTGGCGCAGATCGCGGACCGGCAGAAGAAGTGGAACACGGCTGCGAGCCACTACCGTCGCGCGCTGGAGCTCGACTCGCGCAACCTGGCGACGGCCGTGGGTCTCGGGCGATCCCTCGACGCCGCCGGCGACGCGAGCGGCGCTCGGCTGGCATACGGACGGGCGATCGAGATCGATCCGGCCTCGCCCGAGGCGCACAACGAGTACGGCCTGCTGCTCTACCGCGCCGGAGAGTTCGAGCCCGCGATCAAGGAGTTCTCGGAGGCCGCGCGCCTGAGGTCATCCGAGGCGGCGTACCACGAGAACCTGGGACGCGCCTATCGCCGCAAAGGCATGACGAAGGAAGCCGAGCAGGAGCTCGCGGAGGCGGCCCGTGTCGGTCCACCGAGCGCGCCCCTCTGGTCGGCGGTGGGACACCTGCGGACCGAACAGAAAAACGCGGACGAAGCGCGTGCGGCGTTCCGCTCCGCGCTCGAAGCCGACCCCGGCAACGAGGAGGCCGCCAGCGGGCTCGCCGCGGCGCTCGCCGAGGACGGGAAGTTCGCGGAGGCGGAGACCGCGCTTCTGAAGGCGCTCGAGACGAGCCCTGCGTCCGCCGCGCTCTGGAACGACCTCGGAGTCGTTCGCATGCGCCGCGGGGATTTCTCCGGATCGGTGGAAGCTCTCCACAAGGCATTGACGCTCGAGACGCCGCCCGACGCGGCAAAGGCGAACCTCGAGCGGGCCGAGCAGCTTCTCTCGCTGGACCGGGCCGCGAGCTGACGGCTCGGTCCGGGTGGTCCTCCTTCTCGCTCTCCTCTCCCTGACGACGCCGGGCCGGGATCGCGACGCGTCTTACCGCGCCGGCGTCGAAAAGTGGCGCGCGGACCGGATCGCGCACCTGACCGCGGAAGACGGCTGGCTCACGCTCGTCGCCCTCTCCTGGCTTCACGAGGGGGACAACGCCGTGGGCGCCGCTCCCACGAACGCCGTGGTTCTTCCGGCGACGAAGTCGCCCGCCCTCCTGGGACGGATTCGCGTCGCGGGCGGAAAGGCGACCTTCGAAGCCGCGCCGGGAGTCGACGTCACGCACGACGCAAAGAAAGTCGGGTCGCTCGAGCTCGCTTCGGACGAGAAGGGCGAGCCGACCGTCCTGCACCACGGGACGCTCCGCTTCTACCTCATCCGCC
>JBKPMI010000040.1:0-2465 GCA_046732075.1 Acidobacteriota bacterium
CTCCCGGGCGTGCAGGGGCTCCGGGGCCCGCTCTCCTGCCTGACCCAGGCCCGGTACGGGATCTCCTGGGGAGCGCTCGGCAGCGCGATGGCGACGTACCAGGCCGCGCTCGACTACTCGAAGAGCCGCAAGCAGTGGCGCGACCGTCCGATCGCCTCCCACCAGCTGGTCCAGGAAAGGCTCGCCTGGATGGTCACGGAAATCACCAAGGGCCAGCTCCTGGCGTGGAAGCTCGCGACCATGAAGGACGCCGGCACCATGAAGCCGCATCACGTGTCGATGGCGAAGCGGAACAACGTGTGGGTTGCCCGCGAGTGCGCGAAGCTCGCCCGCGAGACGCTCGGGGCGAACGGGATCGTCAACGAGTATCCGGTCTTCCGGCACCTGGCGAACATCGAGAGCGTGTACACGTACGAGGGGACGCACGACATCCACACGCTCGTGATCGGAGAGGCCGTGACCGGGATTGCGGCCTATAACCCGCCCATCGAGTAGGTCGCGGGGACAGATCCCGGAGGGGTCTGCACCCGCCACAGTCCATGCTTCAGACGCGCCAGAGATTGAGCCCGGTCTCTTCGTCCGGCGTCCTCTCGATCGGGCCGTCGGCGACGAGGAGGACGAACTCCAGCGTCGCGCCGGTCACCGCCCGGAAGAGGTGACCCCCGCGGGTCGTCCCGTGCGGATCCGAAACGACGGCGTGCAGGTGCACGAACGGCTTTCCATCGACCAGGCCGACCGAGCCGGAGGCGGACGCGATCTCGACCTCTCCGGCGACCGGAAGACGCACGTAATCCTTGCGGGCGAGGTTGTAGTAGCCGAGCTCCACCTCGCTCGCCGCGCCGATGCCGGAGAGCCACCCGCCCGCCACCTTCTCCCGCATCGCGAGGTCCCCGAGCGAGGGGTGAACCTCGTCGCCGCGATCCAGCCGGATGAAGATCCGGTCTCCTTCCCGTCGCCATTTCATGGCGCGGATGATCTCCGAGAAACTGCCGCCGAGTCGAGATCAAAAAATCGCAGCGGCCAGGCAGCCGCCTCCCCGGCGTAGTCGACGCCGATCCGCGGTCCGACTCCCAGCCGGGGGCGGCGACCCCGCCGACGGAACAGGGCGATGCGATGGCCGCCGACGAGATCCCGACCGCTGTCCGCGACCGTGATCCCGAAAGCCGCGCAGAGCTTTCCGGGGCCGGAAAGGAGACGCGGCGCGTCCGGAGGCCCTTCCGCGGCGCGCAGAAGGACGGCCTCCGGCCGGCCCGCGCGGGCGGTGACGATGTTCGCGCAGGTATGCATTCCGTAGACGAAGTAGACGTACAGGTGCCCGCCCTCCGCGTACATCGGTTCGACGCGCGCGGTACGCCGTCCTCCGAAGGAATGGGCCGCCGCGTCCCGGGCGCCCAGATACGCCTCGGTCTCGACGATGCGCGCGGCGTACCAGCGTCCGCGCCAGCGCCGCGCGAGATACGCCCCGATGAGATCCCGCGCCACCGCGGCGGTCGCGCGCCGATAAAACGACCGTTCCGCCTCGGAGAGGCCGAGTCCGGCCGGATCGAAGACGAGCCGCGGATCCGGTGTCCGCTTCGCTATCATGCCGCGAGTCTATGAACATCCTCGTCACGGGCGGAGCCGGCTTCATCGGGTCGCACATGGCGGCGCGGCACCGCACCGATGGGCACGACGTCGTGGTCGTCGACAACCTGTCGACCGGACTCCGCGAAAAGGTGCCTGCGGGCGTGCGGTTCGTCGAAGCGGACGTGGCCGAAAGCGACCTCGAACCCCTTCTCTCCGAAGCGAAGATCGACGTCGTCTCCCACCACGCCGCTCAGATCGACGTCCGCCACAGCGTCTCGGACCCGGTGGACGACGCCCGGTCGAACGTCCTCGGCTCGCTGAAGCTGCTGGAGGCGTGCCGCCGGGCGGGCGTCCGGCGCGTTCTGTTCGCGTCGACCGGGGGCGCGCTCTACGGCGAGCCGGAGGGCGGACGCCCCGCGACGGAGAGCCATCCGACGAATCCCGTCTCGCCTTACGGCTGCGCCAAGCTCTCGATCGAGAAGTACCTGCACTTCTACCGGGTGGTGCACGGATTCGAAGTGCAGGTGCTCCGCTACGCCAACGTCTACGGCCCCGGCCAGAACGGTCTCGGCGAAGCCGGCGTCGTCGCGATCTTCGCGGAGTCGATCCTGGCGGGCAGGACGCCGAAGATCCGCGGCGACGGCGAGCAGACCCGCGACTATGTCTTCGTGGCGGACGTCGTCGAGACCGCGGCCCGCGCCCTCGCCTCCGGAAAGAGCGGCACCTGGAACGTGGGGACCGGCGTGGAGACCTCGGTCAACCGGCTCTTCGAGCTCCTCGCCCCGGCCCTGGGCTTCCGCGGCAAACCGGAGTACGTCCCGCTCGCGCCGGGCGAGCAGCGCCGGAGCGTCCTCGACGGCTCCGCCGCGCGGCGGGACCTGGGCCTGTCTCTTATACAC
>JBKPMI010000041.1:0-4966 GCA_046732075.1 Acidobacteriota bacterium
GGCACTCGACCGTCACGCGCTCGAAGCGATCGAGCAGCGCGGCGATGCCGGCGTAGTCGCCGGGCGGGATCGCCTTCGGGTCGAAGAAGCTGCCGGCGTTGTAGAGCTTGATCCGGCGCGCGGGGCCGAATTCCGGCAGGACCTGACGGATCTGAGCGGGAATCGCCCCCTCCGGCACGCTACGCAAGAGCGTGTGGCGCCAGAGGTCGCACATGAGGCAGTGCCACGGACACTCCCGGTTCGCCAGGAAGACCGTGGCGCACGCGACGACCCGACCGGTCTCGGCGAGCTCGTCCTCGATCCGGAACTCCGGCTTGCCGAACGGATCCAGCCGGTCTCTCGGACCGCGACGCTCCCGGATCCAGCGTGTCCGCTCCGAGTCCCCCTCGGGGTAGCGCGAGCGAATGCCCGGATCAGCCGTAGAGGGAGAAAAACTCGGCGCGATAGTCGGACTCGCGCGGAGCGCGGAGCGTCCGGGCGGTAGAACGATCCGGGGCGCCGTCCTGGAACCGCCGTTTCGGAAACACGGGCATCCGGATCCCGGTCACGGCCGCGACCCCCCGCGAGACGATCTCCCCCTTCAGGGCGTAGAGCTTCTCCGGGTTCCATCCGGTCAGGGCCACGAACGGAATCCCTTCCGCGACCTCGACCACCGCGGGGCGGGTGAACGGGCTGAATCCCGAGAAGCCGTATCGCGAGAGCGGCGCGTACGTGCGCGTGTACGAACGGCTCTGTCCCCCGGAATAGGTGAGCGAGTGCTTCACGGTCCCGACGCCCCAGCCCTCCTGGTAGAGGAGCGGATTCGAGAGCACGCTTCGGATGGTCAGCTCGGGGTTTTCCTCGATCGGGTAGTCCTTCAGGTCCTCGTCGCCGCCGTCGCCGTCGGTCAGGTATCGCCATTCCGGGTAGCGCTCGCGAATCCCGCGGCAGAGGGCGAGGGCCACGGTGGCGGACTCGACGTCGAGGGGCTTGTAGTCCTCGATCACGCGGACGGTCTCCCGCGGGTCGAGCGTTTCCGGCGCGGCTTCGATCGCCTCGAGGTAGAGGCCGAGACCGAGGCCATCGAGGAAGCTCCGTGCCTGGGCGAGGTCGTCTCCCCCTCCGACCGAGAGCGTGAAGGCCTTGAGTCGAGAGGGGCTCATGCCGAGAGACCGCAGGACGTGCAGCGTCACGAGAAAGACGGCCCCGCTGTCCACGCCGCCCGAGAAGCAGACCCCGATCGGCTCGTCGGAAGGGACGGTTCGCAGCCACTTCGCGGTCTCGTCGGCCACGGCGCCGACGTAGCGCCGTCCGATCTCCTCGGGATCCGCCGGCAGCACGGCCCGGGACGGCGTGAAGAATCGCGTGTAGGTCGGCTCGGGATCCGGACAGCCGACGAGGCGGATCTCGACCACGTGATGCGCCGGAACCATTCGCGTGTAGGCGGGCTGGAACTGACCGTCGAGACCCAGGCTTCGGAGACAGTCGCGAATCGCGTCGATGCGGTCCGCGACCACGAGCATCGGGCCGTCGACTCGCTTGGCCAGGAAGTAACGCATCGGCCGGTCGAGGGACCGGGCCATCCGGACGGCGACGCCGTCGCGCGCCACGAGAGCGAACGATCCGTCGATCTCGCGGACGTCCCGGGAACTGCGGCGCGAGACGCGCTCGCGCGCCTCTTCGAGCGTCATGTTGTAGAGCCGGTTCCGGGAGGGATCGGTCAGGTCCAGGACGCTCTCGACGGGCCGGTCGCGCATTGCTTCGGTCGGGATCCTAGCAGGGCGGTTCGCGCCGGCTTCAACCGCGGACGCGGGAATCCGAGGCGAGGGAGAGGAACTGATGCTCGCGCTCTTCCCGCTCGGCGCGGGCCGCGGCGAGCGCGTCGTCTCCGCGGTCGCGCCACCATGCCTTCGCGTCCTCCCGTCCCCACGGCGCGACGTCGCACGCCTCCAGCATCGCGTCGAGCGACTCCGCCGATTCGGGCCGGGAATCGCGCCGGAACGAGAGGCAGCGAGCGATCGCTTCATCGAGCGACGGGGGCACGGGATGGCGCGCCGCCCCGGAGAGCGGCGGCGGTGGACCCTGCCGCTCCATCCGGAAGACCTCCATCGCCGTCCGTCCCGGGTACGGCGACTTGCCGGTCAGCAGGAAGTATCCGACGGCCCCGAGTGCAAACAGGTCGGCGCGCGCGTCGACGTTCGTCGGATCGCTCATCCCCTCGGGCGCCATGTAGAGCGGCGTGCCGAGCAGAGAACCGTCCTGCGAGAGCTCGGCGTCCTCTTCGTCCGCCGCCGTCCGCTCTCCCGGGATCGCGTTCAGATTCGCGAGGTCCTTGACGAGTCCGAAGTCGAGGACCTTCACGAAGTCGGGAATGCCGCCGTAGAGGCACACCATGATGTTCGCCGGCTTGATGTCGCGGTGGATGAGACCCGCGACGTGCGCCTCCGTGAGAGCGCCACACGCCTGCCGGAGGAGATGGACCACGCGCCCGGGAGGCAGCGGTCCGTCGAGGTCCACGAGCTGGTGGAGATTGATTCCACGGAGAAGCTCCATCGCGTAGTAGAAGACGCCGTCGCCCGTGCGACCGTAGTCGTAGATCGCGATCGTGCTCGGATGCGTGAGGCCCGCGGTCAGCTGGACCTCCCGCTCGAAGCGCGCGAGGGCGCGCTCCCCTCCGGTACCGGGCGCCAGGAGCTTCACCGCGGTCGGCCGGCGCAGGAGGGCGTGGCGCGCCTCCCAGACGACGCCCATTGCGCCGCGGCCGAGGCGGGCGACGAGACGGTACGGTCCGACCTTCTCGACCTGGCGGCGCAGCCGCGCGATCGTGCGGAGCGACGTCAGCGTCGCGAACCCGAGGATCGCGGCGAGCACGCCGGCCACGGCCGTGCCGATCGCTCCGCGCTTCGAAGGCAGAAAGCCGCGGGGGAGCGCGAAGACCGAGAGTGTCCACCGCCGGTCGGCGAACTCCACGGGAAACTCGAGATCGAAGCCACGCCGGCGCGCCATCGAGGCGGACGCGGCCGGCCGCTCCGCCAGCAGCGGGTTCTGAATCGCATCGGGGTCGCGGAGGACGAGACCCAGGTCCGACGCGTCCACCGCGGCCGCGGCGCTACCGACGAGCGGTGCGGGCCGGAAGATTGCCATGGCGAACCCGGAGAGCGCGGCGCGGCGCGCCTTCTCGGTCCCGGGATCTCCCCCGCGATACACCGGCGCGTACATGGCGACGACGGGCCCCGCGTCCGGTCTGCCGGCGTCCTCGACCAGCTGAAACGGCGGGGAGAGCGATATGGCGCCGGAGTCGCGGGCTTTCTCGGCGGTTCCCCATCGGACGGGATCGGCGGCGATGTTGAAGCCGAGGGCGAGAGCGCTCGGCGGCTCCATGAAGTGGACCGGCACGTAGAAATCGCGCTGTCCGGCCGGGCGCCGCTGTCCGCCGTTGACTTCCCAGAAGCGGTAGCCGACGAGGCCCGCGGCGGCCGCCTCCGCTTCGTAGGCGCCGCGCTCGGATTCGGGAACGATCGGAAGCCACTCGAACGCATACACGAGGCGGCGGCGCTTCAACATCGGCTCCGCCAGCAAACGAAACTGTTGGCGCGTCGTCTCGCGGACCGACTCGAGGAAACTCGAGAGCGTCGTCAGGTCCTCCTGCGGCAGCCTCAAACTTTCGTTGACCGCGGCCTGGAGCAGTTGCGCCCGCTGCGTGAAGGCCAGATGTGTGGCGGCCTGAGCCCGCGCGAACACGTAGGCGCCGAGACCGAGCGAGAGGGCTCCGAGGACGCTGGCGGCGAGGATGTCCGCGCCGCGGATCGACGAGCGCCACGACGCGAAGGCGGATCGCAGGCGGCGCCGCGTGAACCGCCCCCCCTCGGTTCCGGACCGGCGGCCCCCCGTGCTCGAGACCGAGCCGTTCGTCACAAGCGCGGATTATCTCGACTCGCCATGCCGGACGCTTGACCCCCGAACCGATTCCAGGGTCTAGACTGCTCCGCCGTGGGGGAAACGCGGGCTTTTCCGGGCTTTCGATCCGGCGAGATCGCGCGCCGGACGGGCGTAAGCGCCGACACGCTCCGCCACTACGAGCGCCGGGGCCTGCTCGCGAAGCCGAGACGCCGGCCCAACGGGTACCGGGCCTACCCTCCCGCGGCGGTTGACCGCGTCCTCCTCATTCAGCGAGCGCTCGGTCTCGGGTTCACGCTCGACGAGCTCGCACGTTTCCTCCGCGACCGGGACGGCGGCCGGCCGCCGTGTCGATCCGTCCGCGACCTCGCCACCCGGAAGCTCCGCGAGGTGGACCGACGCCTGGACGAGCTCTCCGAATTCCGGAAGGAACTGAAAAGGGTGCTCGCGGACTGGGACGCGCGCCTGGCAGCCTCCGGAGACGAACCCGCACGTCTCCTCGAATCTCTCGTCTCGAAGCCCGAAGGGGGGCCGTCGCCTCTGCGCGCGGCCGCATTCGAAAATCGCCGAAAGAGAAAGGACCGCTCATGAGAAGGACCGTTGCCGCACTGTCGATCGCGGCTGCCTCGTTCGCCGCCTCCGCCGCGCTCGCGCAGGACTGCCACCACGCGAAGGTCGCGGAACGCGGCGACCACGTCATGGGGTTCGATCACACGAAGACGACCCACCACTTCCGGCTGTTGCCGACGGGAGGGGCCATCGAGGTCTCCGCCAACGACGCGGCCGACACGGAAAGCCGGGACGCGATCCGCGGGCACCTCTCCCACATCGCCACGATGTTCGCGGCCGGAGACTTCGACGCGCCGATGCTCATTCACGACCGCGTTCCCCCGGGCGTCCCGGCGATGAAGCGGAAGAAGGACCGGATCGGCTGGAGGTTCGAGGAGACGGAAAACGGCGGCCGGGTGCTCATCGAGACGAAGGACGCCGAGGCGCTCAAGGCGGTCCACGAGTTCCTCCGGTTCCAGATCGAAGATCACCAGAAGGGAGATTCGACGGAGGTCCCGACCGCGCCGAAGAACTAAAGACA
>JBKPMI010000042.1:0-6742 GCA_046732075.1 Acidobacteriota bacterium
GGTTCGAGCTCCTCTCCGCGCTCCAGGAGAACGACTCCCGGACGGCCACCGCGGCCCTCGAGACGATGATGAAGGCCGCGCGGGCCGCGGGCATCCGGCGCCTCTCCAGCTTTTCGCGGGCCGCGCTGCACGAGGCGCGGAAGGCCGAGAACGCGAAAGCCCGGCACGCGTCGCTCGCCTACGACATCGCCGCCCGGCTCGACGATTCGAGCTTCGACGCCGCGGCCTCCCGGATCGGGTACCTCGTCCGCCAGGGGCGCTTGAGCGACGCCGCATCCCAGGTGGCGCCGGCGTTCGCGACCGTCTTCGCGGTCGCGGAGACGCGCCTCGCTTTCCTGTCGACGCTCGTGCTCGCGCTCGGCGTCACTCTCGCCGCGACGGCGATCGCGATTGTGCTCGGCCTCTTCCTGGCCCACTTCCGGCGGCTCTGGCACGACCTGCGGGAGATCGCGGCCCGCCCCTTCGGCCAGCGGGTGGCCGCTCCCCTCGCCGTGGCGCTGCTCGTTCTGCCGGTCCTCCTCACCCTGGGGCCGGTGTGGTTGCTGCTCTACTGGGGAGTGATCGCCTACGCGTACTCGGACAAGGCGGAGCGGTGGCTTCTCGCCGGCGCGTTCCTCGTGCTCGGCGCGGCCCCGCTGCTCTTCGAGGTCGTCTCGCAGGAGAACCTCGTCCGCCGATCTCCGCTCTACCTCGCGGCGGTCGATCTCGACGAGCGGCGGGAGGACTCGAGCGTCGAGGAGCAGCTGGCCGCGATCGTGTCGGCGTCCCCGGACCAGGCCGACGCCTGGTTCCTGATCGCGCTGTACGCGGATCGCGCCGGCGACTACTCCCGGTCGTTGACGGCGTACGGCCGGGCGATCGATTCGGATCCGAAGGACTACCGGGCGCTCGTCAACCGGGGGAACGTCCGCTTCATCGAGGGGGACTATTCCTCGGCGATCGCGGACTACGAGGAAGCGTCCCGGCGTGCTCCGGACGAGGCGGAAGCCTTCTACAACCTCTCCGTCGCGCGAAGCGAGATTTACGACTTCAAGGGGCAGGAGCGCGCGCGGGCGCGGGCCGTCGAGATCTCACGGCGCAGCGTGGACGACTGGTCGTCGCGCCCGCCGCTCGCCCGGGTCGTGCCCGCAACCTATCGTCTTTCGACGGCGCGGGAACGGTCCGACCGCTGGGTTCGGCGCGGCCCGGACCGGGGCCGCGCCGCCGTCGCGCGGACCCCGATCCTCGACCTGCTTCGCTCGCCGTTTTGTCTCGCGCCCTGGGGCGCCCTCGTCGTCGCGGTCGCCTTCCGCGCGATCCGCAAGCCCCGCGGCTTCGCCGAGGAGTGCTCCCGGTGCGGCCGGGGGTTCTGCCGGTTCTGCAAGCGTTTCGGGGGGCCGGCGAGCCTCTGCGGCCGCTGCGTGCGGCTCTACGCGCGGCGGGACGAGGTTGCATCCCGAGAGCGCGACGACGACCGTTCCGAGATCGATTCCCGGCTGCGGCGGCGCCGCGGTCTCGTCCGGCTGGTCTCGCTCGTCGCCCCGGGCGTCCACCGTTTCTTCGCTCACCGCCCGTTCCTGGCCACCGCCTCACTCTTCTTGTTTTTCCTCGCGCTCTTCCTGGCGATCGGCGGCCCATGGGTGTTCGAGCTCCGTCCGCTCGCGCCCTACCGGGACGTCCTGCTGGGTCGGCTCGCTCTCGGGCTCGCCGCGCTCCTGATCTGGGGTTTCGCGAACGTCGACGCGTGGAGGAACTCCCATGAGTCTTGACGGGAACCTCCGCGTCTTCTCGGTCACCGAGATCTTTCAGATGCTCGGGATGCAGCGCAAGAGCGGCATGTTGACCGTCGAGGGCGCGAAGGACACCGTGACGGTGGGGTTCTTCAACGGCCGCATCGTCTCGATCGACTCCCTCGAACACCCGATCGAGAACCGCCTGGGATCTCTCCTCGTGAAGGCGGGGCTTCTCTCGGAGGAGAGTCTCGACCGCGCCCTCGAGGCCCAGAAGAAACGACACGTGCGCCTGGGCCGGCTGCTGCTCGGGATGCAGCTGGTTCAGGTCGAGGACGTGCGAGAAGCGCTGCGGATCCAGAGCCAGCGGATCCTCTTCTCCGCGTTTTCCTGGACCGACGGGCGTTTCCAGTTCGCGCCGCAAGGCGAAGTTGATCAGGACGTGGAGCTCTTTCCGCCAATGCCGACGGAGTCGATCCTGCTCGAAGCAGCGCGGACGTTCGACGAGCTCCCCGCGGCCGAGCGGAGGTTCCCGTCGAGCGAAATGGTGTTTCGTCGCGCGGAGGATTCCCGGCGCCTGCACCTCGTGACCGGCGACGCGGCTCCCGAAGACGGCACACTCGCGGTCTCGAAGAGGGAGGCCGAGACCTGGAAGTGGATCGACGGGAGACGCACGGTTGCCGACATCCGAGAGCGCGTGTTCCTTTCGGACCTCGACGTGCTGAAGGGGCTCTCCGACCTGCTCGACCGCGGGTTGATCGAGGAGGGCGCGGTGCGGGAAGCGGCGCCCGCGCCGGTCGAGGCGCCCCGCGCGGGTTTCTCGAGGATCGAACTGCGCCCCTGGCTGCTGCTCCTCCTGGTCGCCGCGGTCTCGATCTTTTTCGCCCCGCGCAACCGGGCGAACCTGCTCCTGCGGACCCCCGCGGACAACCCGCCCGTGCGCGACGTCGCCAAGGCGGCGTCTCTCGCCCGCCTCCAGACGGTCGGGCGCGCGATCCGCGTCTACTACGGCTCGACCGGCCGGTATCCCCGGACGCTTCTCGACCTGGTCGTCGGTCAGGTCCTCGAGGAGGGCGATCTCCGGGATCCCTACGGGCGGTTCTACCGCTACATCCTCCGGCCCGAGGACGGGAAGTTCGCCCTGTACGGCCGCGACGCGGCCGGCAGGATCGACCTCGACCTGACCCACGAGGGGCAGCTGGCGCCGGTCTCCGAGGTCCGGCCAGCCGGGCAGGCCCCTTCCACGGAGACCCGGCCCGCGGGAGTGGAAGTCGTTCGCTGACTCGGGGAACGGGGCGAAGCCCAGTCGTTTCTGCATTTAGTGAAGATGAGCCCGCGGCACTTAGAGTCTGGAAACCCGGACTTGACAGTGAGAGACAAAAGTCCTAAAGTCCCGGTTCCAACCCGCGAAAGCCGCGGGCGAATTCAGCCCGGAAGGCAGGAGACAGTAATGAGCAAGATCATCGGAATCGACCTCGGCACCACCAACTCGTGCGTGGCCGTCATGGAGGGGGGAGACCCCGTCGTCATCCCCAACGCGGAAGGCAACCGAACGACACCGTCGGTCGTCGCGTTCTCCAAGAGCGGCGAGCGCCTGGTCGGCCAGGTCGCGAAGCGGCAGGCGATCACGAACCCGGCCAACACCGTTTTTTCGATCAAGCGCTTCATGGGTCGCAAGTATTCCGAAGTGAACGAGGAGATGAAGATGGTGCCGTTCACGGTGGTCCAGGCCGCCAACGGTGACGTCCGCGTCAAGGCGGGGGACAAGGAGTACTCGCCGCCCGAGATCTCCGCGATGATCCTCGGAAAGCTGAAGGAGGCGGCGGAGGCTTATCTCGGCCAGAAGGTGACCCGCGCGGTCATCACCGTGCCGGCCTATTTCAACGACTCGCAGCGGCAGGCGACCAAGGACGCCGGCCAGATCGCGGGGCTGACCGTCGAGCGACTCGTCAATGAGCCGACCGCTGCGGCGCTCGCCTACGGCCTCGACAAGAAGAAAGACGAGACCATCGCGGTCTACGACTTCGGCGGCGGAACCTTCGACATCTCGATCCTCGAGGTCGGGGAAGGCGTCGTCGAGGTCAAGTCGACCAACGGCGATACGCACCTCGGCGGCGACAACATCGACCAGCGCGTCATCGACTGGATTCTCGCGGAGTTCAAGAAGGACCAGGGAATCGACCTCTCCAAGGACCCGATGGCCATGCAGCGCCTGAAGGAGGCCGCGGAGAAGGCGAAGATCGAGCTCTCGAACGTGGTCGAGACCGAGGTCAACCTGCCGTTCATCACGGCGGACGCGTCGGGCCCCAAGCACCTTCAGCTGAAGCTGACGCGGTCGAAGCTCGAGCAGCTCGTCGAGGACATCATCAGCCGCTCCACCGGCCCCTGCCGCCAGGCGTTGAAGGACGCGGGGCTCGAGCCCAAGGACATCGACGAGGTGGTGCTGGTCGGCGGCCAGACCCGCATGCCCCGGATCCAGGCTCTCGTGAAGGAGCTCTTCGGCAAGGAGCCGCACCAGGGTGTCAACCCGGACGAGGTCGTGGCGATCGGCGCCGGTATCCAGGGCGGAGTCCTGGCCGGCGACGTCAAGGACCTCCTGCTCCTCGACGTCACACCGCTCTCCCTCGGCATCGAAACGCTCGGCGGCGTCAGCACGAAGCTGATCGAACGCAACACGACGATCCCCACGAAGAAGAGCGAGACCTTCTCGACTGCGGCGGACAACCAGACGTCCGTCGAGATCAAGGTGCTCCAGGGCGAACGCGAGATGGCGCGGGACAACAAGCCCCTGGGCGTGTTTCACCTGGTCGGTCTGCCGCCCGCTCCGCGCGGGATGCCGCAGATCGAGGTGACCTTCGACATCGACGCCAACGGAATCCTGAACGTGTCGGCCAAGGACCTGGGGACCGGCAAGGAGCAGAAGATCACCATCACGGCCTCCTCCGGCTTGAAGAAGGAGGAGATCGATCGGATGGTCAGCGACGCCCAGTCGCACGCCGACGAGGACAAGAAGCGGCGCGAGGAGATCGAGGCGCGCAACCGCCTGGACGGTCTGGTCTATTCGACGGAGAAGACCTTCAACGAGAACCGCGAGAAGCTGGACCCGGCGGATGCGTCGAACTTCGAGTCGGCCATCGCCGACGCGAAGAAGGCTCTGGAGTCGAGCGACGCCGCCGCGATGAACACCGCGGGAGAGCGCCTGCAGCAGGCCTCGCACCGGCTGGCGGAGGCGATCTACAAGGGCACGGCCTCCCAGCCGGGCGCCGGCGGCGCCGAGCGTCCCGCGAGCGAAGCGGGTCCCTCGCAGTCGAAGGAAGACGAGGTGATCGACACCGAGTTTGTCGACACGGAGAAGAACTAGCCGAGAGCTGAGAACTCAAAGCCGAGAACTTTTGCATGAGTGACTTCCGCTGGAGCTCGCTCCAGGACCTGTTCGCAATCCAGGAGAAGATGAATCGGCTCTTCGAGGAGACGATTCATCGCACGGAGTTTCCGGACGAGGGTTTGGACGCCGCGCTCTGGTCTCCGGCGGCCGACGTCTACGAAACTCCGGACGAGGTCATTCTCTCGGTCGAGCTGCCGGGCGTGGAGCTCGAAGACGTTCATCTCGAGGCGCTGGACGGAAAACTCCGCGTCTCGGGCGTGCGTCGGGCGGAGGAGGGCGTTCCTCCCCGCCAGTTCGTGCGCATGGAGCGTATCTACGGCAGTTTCTCCCGCGACTTTTCGGTCCCGGCTTCGATCGACCCGTCCCGCATCAAGGCGACGCTGAAGTCCGGCATTCTGCGCGTGACCGCCGGCAAGTCCGAGCGCGCGCAGCCGATCCCGGTGGAGGTCCGGAAGCGGTGAGACGGACCGCGCGGGTGGGCCTGCGCATCGGAGCAATCTCCGAGAAGTACGGCATCCACCCGCAGACGCTCCGCATGTACGAGCGGGAGGGACTCCTGCGCCCCACGCGAACCGAAGGCAACACCCGCGTCTACGACACCGACACCGTGGAGCGCCTGGAGATCATCCTGTCCCTGACCCGCCACCTGGGCGTCAACCTGGCAGGCGTCGAGGTGATCCTCCACATGAAGGAGCGCATGGAGCGCATGCAGGGCGAGGTCCGGGAGGTGATCGCCGCGATGCGTGAGGAGGCCGAGGGGCGGTCGTCGGCGAGTCGCTCCCTGGCACTGACGAGGTTCGAGCCGCGGGCGATCGTCCGCAAATAGGAAGTCCGCGCGTGCGCCACAGATAGTTCGGATGCGGGTGCAGGGCCGTGGGCCCTGTCCCTGCAACTTTCCCAGGCCCGGTTTTCTCACCCCGTGGCCGGGTGCGGTCTAGAATGCCCGGGCCAAATCGAGGAGGGAACGTGAAAAAAGCTCTCGCCGCCGCCGCCGGAATCGCCCTCGCGGCGGTCTGTTTCGCGCAGCTTTCGAAGTACAAGGACTGGGGCAAGTCGGCGGAGGCCTACTTCCTGACGGCGTCGGAAAAAGAGGCCTGGTCGAAGGTCGCGTCCGACGGAGAGGCCGAGAAGTTCATTGCGGACTACTGGGCCCGGCGCGATCCCAACCCGGCGACCGCCGCGAACGAGTTCCGCGATGACGTCGGACGGCGGATCGCCGCGGCCGACGAGCAGTTCAAGATGCGCAACAAGCGCGGATCCGAGACGAATCGGGGACGGCTGCTCGTCACGCTGGGCCTTCCCTCACGGGTCTCGACCGAGCGAGCGCAGGACCGCGCCGTCGACGACACCGGCGGCGTGACTGCGCCCGCGATCGACACGCGCGCCTCGACTTTCGAGTCGAGCCCAGCGGTCATCATGACGTGGACCTACGGCAAGGAAAAATTCGATCCTTCGCTCGGGCTGGGCGAAGTGCGGGTTCGGATCAACGTCGACCCGCAGCGCGGCACCGACGAGCTCATGGGCGCGGGCGCCGCCGAAAAGGCGATCGCGAAAGTGGCGGAGAAGTCGGTCGTGAATCCGGCTGCCACGGCAACGGCTCCTGCCGCCGCGGCTGCTCCGGCGCCGGCGGTGCCCGCCGCGGCTACCG